>SABY01000023.1 GCA_009928785.1 Clostridia bacterium
TCCAAATTCCAAATTCCAAATCCCCAATCCCCTGTGCGGTCGCAATTGGAGGTTTATAATTATTTCCACCAACAACTCACCTGGTTTCTCTCTTCATTTGAAAGGGCGTAAACGCCCTGCAGGAAGGAGTTGTGTGATCATTTCATATCCCAGCCATGAATGGCTGGGTTACGGAGCCGGAGATTCGCCGGGTGGTCATTGGAATTTTATTCTTGAGATTTATTTGAATCTTGTATTATCACCAAATCACCACATCACCACATCACCACATCAGCACATCACCACATCCCCACATCAGCACATCAGCACATCACCAAATCACCAAATCAGCAAATCACCACATCACCACATCAGCACATCAGCACATCCCCAAATCCCCTGTTTTTTAAAATCATGACCTCGGAAACAAAATCTTTTGATGCACAGTGAACAATATAAAAGTGCTTGTGGCAGTAATAAGGCGACGCGGCAAAGGACAAAAACGAATTTGCGTACTTTTGGCCGCTGAAACAAGAACATCAGTTGAAGATAAAGTTGCAATATGTTATGATGCTGCTGGGCTGGACGCTGTGTGCTGCCGGGGCGCAGGGGCAGGTGTACGATTCGGTGTTTTATCCCACGGATTCGTCGGCGGTGCTGTATTTTCACAACCAGTTGGATGTGTATAGTCCGTTGCAACTTAACTATTATGATACTTCGCTGATCGACTTTGAGGAGTACGATCCGCTGCAGCGGCGTTACGATTTTTATGCTACGCCTGGCAACGTGGGGTTGGCTTACCGGCTGCTGAACTTTTCGCCCCGGCAGCAAACGGGTTTCGACTACGGTATCCATAGTTTTGATGCGTATCTGGTGGATCAGTCGGAGGTGAAGTACTACCTCAATGCGAAGCCTTACAGCGAGATTAGCTATGTGACGGGGGCGAAGAAGGAGCAGCTTTTCGGTGTGCGGCATCAGCAGCGTGTGTTTAAACGGGTGGAGCTGGGCGTGGATTTTGGTTTGATAAATTCGTTAGGATCGTACGAGCGGCAGAAGTCGGACGATATAAAGCTGGTGGTGAATGGGCAGTATTTTACACGCAATCTGCGCTACGGCGTAGTGGCCAATTACAACCTGAGCCGCGCCACTGCGCGCGAAAACGGGGGCATTCGCTACGATAGTATTTATGAGCAAAATCTTGAAACCAACCGCTCGATCATTGATGTAAAGCTGGCCGACGCGGAAAACAAGGTGCGCAGGTCGGGAGTTTATCTGCAACAATATTTTCAGCTATCGGGTCGCAAGCGCAGCAGCATCCCCGCCGACAGCGTGGAGCGGCAACGCCCCAAAATCCAGATTAAGTTTGGCCGGCTGGCACATTCGTTCAACTACACCGCCAGCTCGCAGCTTTATACCGACAGCAAGCCCGACCCGACGTATTATCCGCATATTTATTACGATTCGTTGCAGACCTACGATTCGGTGTGGTTTCGGAAAATCGAAAATACCTTTTCGTGGTCCACCGCTGATTACCTGGATCGGCTTAAGCCGCAGCCTTTTATGCTGATGTTTGGCATCCGGCACCAGATAGCCACCGTTCGTGATAGTGTGCTTACCAGCGAATATCAAAATCTGATGCCTTACGGCGAAATATTCATCCGTCCGTTTCCGCTGGTGAGCCTGCGCGGCGAGGCTTCGTATGTGCTAAGCGGCAGCGGCTATCAGAGCGATTACCGTTTGTATGGCCAGGCTACCATCGACATTCTGCGCAGGAAACCTTACCGAACGCTGTTTAATTTCGCGCTGGAGCTGTCGAATAGCGAGGTGCCCTATTTTTTCAGGCATTACTTCTCCAATCATTTTGTATGGAACAACAACTACAGCAAAAGCAGCATCAACAAGCTACAGGCCTGGGTGGAGCAGCGCCGTACGCGGTTGGGTGTTGACGTGATCAATACCAACGACTATGTTTATCTGGCCGCCGATACGCTGCCCGCACAGATCGACGGCTCGGTGGAGGTTTTTAAGGCTTATTTACAGCAGCAGTTGGTACTTGGTAAATTTGATCTTGGTGGCAGGGTGGTTTATCAGAAGGTATCGCGGGAGGAGGTGTTGCGGCTGCCTGAGCTGATGGCGGCGTTTACGTTAACGTTTAATTTGCCGATGTTTAAAGGGGCGCTCCAAACCCGTTCGGGGTTTGACGTGTATTATTTTACTAAATATTATGCCGACGCCTACATGCCTGCCTTGCGCAGTTTTTATCTTCAAAATGAAAAAGAGGTGGGTGGCTACGTACATGCCGATTTCTTTATCGATTTTCAGGTGGAACGCACGCGTTTTTTTATGAAGTTTCAAAACTTATTTTCTCTGGCCGGCGACAATTATTATTATCAAATACCGCATTATCCGCTGCAGGATTTGGCTTTTAAATTCGGATTGTCGTGGCGGTTTCATGATTGACAGAGTGGGGTTTTTTTTTGACGTTTCGAGGTTCGGTGGAAGCACGAAAGTCACTTTTGATCTTTTGAAAATCCCCTCTTAGTCTTTCCCAAATTGGAACAGCCTTCCCATGATTTGTTTCAAAATGAACCATGATAATGGTTTCAAATGAATACTACCTCAACCATTGCTATAAATTATCAATTTCTTTTCACTTCGCTATTGGCTGCTTGTTAAAGTTTTAGATATGAAATTACAGGTGTTAATCTTCATTTTAAAAAAGCAATAGTCATGGCTGGCAGCATTATTGATTAATCTATTGCCCGGTAAAAATTATTAGAATGATTAATCAGCACCTTTCGGAGATTGAATCCCTGCTGCATCGTATTCGTTATCAAAACGAATACCTTGAAGAGCGGCTTGTTCAGCTTCTCCGGCCATTATTGGAGCAGGTTCAAAAGGTGCCATTGCAGCATTACAACGACCTGAAACGCATTTGCTTTATCATTGCCGGCATCGAGAAATCTTACAACTTCGGGCATTATTTCTACGAAATGCTGCAGAAAAATAATTTCCCTTTTGGCGAGGAAGTACTCAAAAGCGCTGTTTTCAACGAGCCTTATTACAACCTCAACGACAAAGCACTCAAGGCGTATGTGCGTACCTATCTTATCAACAACACTTTCGACTCCTCCTTGATTGTTCAGTACGACACGGTGATCCCCGAAGGTCATGGCTATCATTTTTTCGATTCTTTCAGAAAGATCAGCCAGGAGCAGCAACCATTAGAATTCATACATCCTACCCTTTTCGATGGGCTTTATATTGCAGCCAACAACGATCATTTTCCGATGACCCAGAAAAAGCTGGCAGTGATAGCTGCTTTTCTCAAACTCGAATGTATGCTTCCTGTTCTTTCGGGTAAAGTTTACAAACTGATACATCAGCAAGCACTTACCGGTGAGCAAATTCTGGTGCTGTCGCATTATCTGCAAAGCATAGCTATGATCAGTGGCCGCGAACTTCCAGCCGAGGTAAGCCAGAAGATGCTGCGTATCAACGGCAACCATTTTCAGCAAGAACTGGCAGAAGTGTTCGAAACGATGCGCCCGGTTTTCCTTAAATACATACAAACTTTGCAACCCATTGCTCAGGACGTGCCGGTAGGGTAATCAGTCCACGAAAATTTATTTAACAAAAGTGCATTAAAGCCCTCAGTCAATAATTAAACAACTGCTGTGAGTTCTTTCCCAAGTTGATGTATTCCGAATATTATTTTGTCACGAGTTTTTGGACGTGGTTCGCGGATGCCTTGTATATAATGACCCAATTGACGCTGGTCGATTCCCGTAACACGTGCTAGCGCAGCACGGGTAACAATACCATCCAGTTTATGAAGCAATGCAGAAACTTGCAATTCAAAGTCAAGTTCATAAGTTCTATCCGCTATATAGTCGGGCAATTTATCGCCGTCTGCAAGCGAGCTGTCAACATGAAACTCAAATGATTCCTTAAAGGCATTTTTAACGCCCTCCAATGTTCTATGCGTTGTCACTACAACTCCGTTAATTTCACCCGTTCCAGCTACATAGTTATTACCGCTCCAACTTACGAATACCTTAATTTTTCCCATTGTTATTATTCTTTTGCATGGCTATTTCCACCCCGCCTGTTTAAAAATACTATTCAAAACATCCTGGTCTAATGTTTCGTTAGGTTTCCCACTTACAGTTACCTTACCTTTTTTATCGTTGTGTTTAAGCTGCCTGTGGCTTCCTTTTTGCGCTACAATGTACCATCCATCGGCTATCAGCATTTTTATAATCTCTTTTACTTTGTGCCTTTTCATTGCTTTTTTGGCATCGGTTGATGCTGTAAAAATAGTATTAATCCTATTATTGGTGTTTTCGTTCCCCTCTCCACGAAAAATTTCAAACATTTATTTTCATCTCACGGAATAAGCGGCTGCTGCGGAATGTCTAAAAAATCGTAACTATTTAGCTGATGGAATTAAATACTAACTCATCTTGACCCCATCCCCTGCCTCCCGATAATCGGGACAGGCTTTCTCCGCCATGTGGTGGAAAGGGAGTCCTGCCGCACAAGCCACTGCAGCGGCAAGTGCGCTGGCATCCTCTCCGTCGGCTGACGGAGGAGTTAGAGGGGGTATAAGATTCTGGCTATTTTATCCAAATTTGATGAAAATCAGCTAAACAGTTACAAAAATTCACAAATAATAAACAGGCAGGGCATGGAGTTGTTATGCCGTGATAATTCTGAAATACTATGAAACCAACATTAGCAACAGCGATAACCCTACTTTTTTTCTTTTTAACCTTCACAGTTTTTGCCCAGCAGCGTGGCGGCGGAGCAGGGCAAGCGGGGCAGGGCGCTGCACCCATCGGAACGGTGACGGGTACCATTCAGGAATTTCTTACCAGTAACCTGATGGAATATGCTAATGTGGTGCTGTTTAGCGTTCGCGATTCGGCAATGGTAACAGGGGCAATCACCACAATGGATGGCAGATTTACTTTGGAAAAAGTGCCCTTTGGCCGCTATTATCTGGTGGCCAACTTTATCGGATTCAACAAAGAAACTATTCAGGACATTAAGGTAACACCGCAAAAAACTTTCGTCGATCTCGGCGTGATACAACTGCATTCGTCAACCGAAACCCTTGAAGCGGTCGAAATTACTGCTCAAAAGGAGCTGATCGAATATCAGATCGACAAAAAGGTAATAAACGTAAGTCAGGACATTATGGCGCAGGGTGGCTCAGCGGTAACGGCTTTGGAAAATACACCTTCCGTCCAGGTTGACATCGACGGCAACGTAAGCCTGCGCGGCAGCTCATCATTTACCGTGCTCATCGACGGGCGCCCCAGCATTTTGCAAGGCACCGATGCTTTGCAGCAAATTCCGGCCAGCAACATCGAAACCATCGAGATCATCACCAACCCTTCGGCAAAATATGATCCCGATGGAGTGGCCGGTATTATTAATGTAGTTCTAAAAGAAAAAATCGACAAAGGCATGAGTGGCGTTGTAAATGCCTCCGTCGGCAGCAACAACTCCAGCAGCGTGGATTTCCTGCTAAATTATCATTATAAAAAATTCAATTTCTTTGCCGGCGCCGATTACAACAACAACCGGCACGAAGGTGAGCGCAAATCCATCGACGAAACGTATTATAACGACACAACATTTTTTCGCAATACTGTTGGTAGCCGCAACCGTGGCCGCGAGGGCTATGGTGTGCGGGGTGGTGTGGAGTATTTTATTACCGACCGCACCATGATCTCCGCCGAAGGCCGCGTAGGCTATTACGATTTCAATGGCGGCGGCACCAGCTATTTGAGCCAATACACGCAACCTGCCACCACCGAACAGTTTAGCACCAACATCAGCGATATGTCCAGAAGCGGCAATTATTACAATACAAAACTCAGCTTCCAGCACAAGTTCGATAAAAAAGGTCATCAGATTGACATGATGCTCTACTACGCGCAGCGCGACGGAGATGACAGCGACGAGCAGAAAGAAACCGTTACCGATGCCCAATATCAGCCCATCGAAGAGGAGCCTTATTTCATCCGCACCACCGAAGAAGATGCTGATAACGAATTCCGTTTTAATGTGGATTATGTGCTTCCGGTGGGCGATGAAGGAAAAATAGAAGCCGGCTACCAAACACGCATCGAAGACGAGACTGAAATTTACGTTTTTAAGGATTTTCACTACCCGACAAGCGAGTGGATAGAAGACTCACTCTTCTCTAACAGCATGGACTTCCGCCGCGACATTCACGCGGTTTATGGGATTTATTCGAACAAATGGAATAGCTTCGGCTATCAACTGGGCTTGCGTGGCGAATACACTTACCGCGAAATTAAGAATGCCCGCAGCACCGATGGTACCCTGATCGACCGGTGGGATTTGTTCCCGTCAGTGCATCTCAGCAAATCATTTGCTAACAAAAATCAGTTGCTGGCCAGCTACACCCGCCGCATCGACCGCCCCAACGGCTGGTTCCTCGACCCGTTTGTAAATTACATCGATCAGTTTAATTACCGACAAGGCAACCCCGACCTGCAGCCCGAATACACCGACTCGTATGAAATTGGTTACCAGATGTGGGCGTGGGGCGCCATGTTTTCGTTGGAAGGTTATTACCGCGCCACCACCAATAAAATTGCGCGCATCCGCACCCTGCAACCCGACAATACTTTTATGCACACTTTCGAGAACCTCAACAGCGACTACTCGCTGGGTGGGGAACTGATGGTGCGCTTCGACCCGGCAAAGTGGCTCAACCTGAATCTTTCGGCAAATCTCTATCAATACCGTCTGGAAGGAAATGTAGAAGATCAGTCGGTGGATGCCGAAAGTTTTAACTGGAACAGCCGCCTAAACGCCATCGTAAAATTGCCTTACAACATGCGCCTGCAGGTTAACGGAATCTACAACGGCCCATCCATAACAGCTCAGGGCGAGATGGAAGGTTTTTTTATGACCAATGCTGCTTTACGCAAAGATTTCTTTAACCAAACCCTTTCGGCAACATTTTCTGTGCGCGACATCTTCAGCACCGGCAAACATGAGTTTACCTCTTCGGGCACAGGATTTTATTCCTACAACTATTTCAACCGCAAGGCACCCATCTTTAGCCTTAGCTTAAGCTGGAAAATTAATAACTACGAAAAGCGCAGCGATCGCAATGGCGACAGTGGCGGCGAAGTGGAAATGGATGGAGATTTTTAAGAAGATATTTGTTTTAAAAAAATTTTCCCGCAGATAACTAAGATTGCCGCAGATAAATTCGGCGGAAATCAATGGAATCTGCGGGATTTTTTATACTACTCACAAACCGGAAAAGTAATATTCAACGGCGCTCCGGCATTATAAATCTGGTAGGCTTTGCCTGGTATCAGATTAATAATTGTATTGATACCAAAAGCCGGCCAATACATGTTATTCCCGGCCATCTCCTTGATCATCGCTATCTGTGGCTTGGCGCCAAAAAGTGACGTCACCGAAACCTGACAGCCGGCATTCACCGGAAGATAACTCCAGCCTACAGGTATCACTACCGCCGCTTTCGGAAACCTTTCTACTCCCGACACCAGCAGAGTGGTAGCCTGCGTGGTTTTTATGCTATATCCCGTTGCATTGTCCCACGTGCCGATGGTATTCACCTGCTGTGGCGGCCAGTATATTCCCTGGTTATCCGACAAAATGATGAGCTTGCTCAAAATTGGGGCAAACATCACGGGCAGTGCAGGGTTGTTGGGTTCGATAAATGTGGATATGCCGCTCCATCCCGCCGGTAGCATCACCAATTGATTTACTGGTTTTAGTATTTGCACCTGCGCCACCTGGCTGGCTATTTGACCACAGTTGTTTGTAAAAATGCTTTGATAAGTCCCCGCGTCGTCCGGCGTTACCGAAGTAACCGAAAGCTGGCTGCCGCCTTGGTTGGGTATTTGCTGCCCGTTGTGGTACCAGGCAAAGCTCCCCAAAGCAGGATTGGCCACACTAAACGAAAGCAGCAGGCTTTGGCCGGTGTAGAGCGTTTTGTCGGTCACCTGGTCGTTGAGGATTGTTGGGATATTAAAAGTAACCAGCAACTGATCGCTCACGGATTGCGTGCAGGGCGACTGCGGCAAAGCTGAGAGCGTGAGCGTTGCCTGCAATTGTTGCAGATCAGCGGTTCCGGGATAATACACCGGATTGAGGGTGCCTCTGTTGCTAAAGGTTCCGTCGCCGCTGGTGCTCCATTGCAATTGTGCGTAATTGTTGGCGGTTGCAGCCATCGACACCGCACCGCAAACAGTTTTATCGGCTCCGGCATTTACGTTCGGAGTGCGCCGTATCGTAAGCGTTTTGGCATCTGTCACCATCATGCTGCACGCTCCGGCGCCGGTAAGTTTCAGCGTAAGGTTAACGCTTCCGGTGGTAATGTCGGTGGTGCCGGGATAATAAATTGGATTTTTTACTTGCGAATTGCTAAAGGTGCCGTTGCCGGAAGTTTGCCACAGTAGCGAAGCATAGTTGTTGGCAGTAACTCCCGTAAGTGGATGGTTGGCGGTTTGGCAGATGGTAGCATCCGCGCCGGCGTTGGCTTGTGGCATTTTATTAATGGTGAGCACCATCTGATCAGTAGCCGTCAACGTGCAAGGAGTTTTGCTTGTGGCTGTTAGCGTAAGCGTAACCTGTCCGGCATTGATGTCGGCAGTACCTGGCGTATAAACCGGATGCAAAACCGCTGCATTGCTAAAAGTTCCCGTACCCGATGTGCTCCAGAGCAGCGTTTGGTAATGCGCAGCAGCAGAAGTAGCAAGCGGGTAATTTGTATTTTGACAAATGGCAGCATCATTGCCTGCGTTGGCAGTAGCATTTTGTTCAAAGAAAATGGCCACAACATCCTGCACCGAGCCGTATTGTGTGCAGGGCGAAGTACCGGTAAGGGTAAGTGTGGTTGCCCCGCTATTATTCAAATCATTTGTTCCCGGAAGATAGACAGGATTAGCTATGGTGGAATTACTAAAAGTTCCATCACCACCGGTAGTCCAAAGCAAAGCTTGTACGGAACTCGTCGTTGCCTGCAGTTGCACGCTGCCGCACGAAGCGCTGTTGTTGGCATTCAAAATATTTATCACTGGTGCCGAGGCGATAGTTACCAAAAGCGGCGTAGCCACAGGCGTAACGCAGGGTGAAATGGGGGCAACTGTAAGCGTAAGCGTAAAAATTCCATTTTGATAATCCTGGCCTCCCGGATAATAGCGGGTGCTAAGCTGGGCAAGCGATGTGAAGGTGCCGTCGCCGCTGGTTGACCAGAGCGTGCTGCCGCCATTGCTCACCTGCGCGTTCAGTTGCAGATAACTATTTCCCGGGCACAAGAAGGAGGTACTCGGCCCAAAAGTGATAACATTGGGAAGTGGTTTTAGAATAATGGAAACGTCTTTGGCAACTGGCGCGGTGCAAGGAGCCACGGGCAAAACATGCAGGGTAACCGTGGTTCCGCCGTTGGCCTTGTCCTGGGTTCCTGCATAATAGTCACCATTAAAAATGGTTGGATCAGAAAAAGTACCATCGCCGGCGGTAGTCCAGTAAACGGAAGTGTAGTTGGTGGCATTGCCGGCGAGGGGAACAGGAACATTTTCGCATCGTGTCCGGCTGCCGGGGGCACTCACGGTGGCGCCTTTCTGCATCGTTACCATCACCTGGTCGTTGGCGCTGCCCTGGCAGGGCGCAGCCGCAGTAGCCAGAAGCGTGAGCACCGCCGAACCTGCTGTTTGATCGATGATTCCCGGATAATATTTTGGCGCAAGGATATTGCTGTTGCTGAAGGTGCCATCGCCTGCGGTAGTCCATTGCAGCGCACCATAGCTGGTGGCGCTGCCTTGCAGGCTGGCGTAGCTTATTTCGCTTACGCAGATATGTTTGTCGCTGCCGGCATTTGCGGTAGGATATTTTTGTATCACCAAAATAACACTGCTTGTGGCTATTTGCTGGCAGGGTGCCAGTGGAAATCCTGACAGAGTAAGCGTTACACCTCCGCTGGCAATGTCGGCGGCAGTAGGATAATAAGTAGTTGTAAATGCGCCCGGATTATAAAAAGTTCCGCTGCCGGAGGTGCTCCAGGCGATGCTGCTATAGTTGGCGCCCGTGCCGCTGGCTGTAAAGTTTTGCCCCTGGCAGATGGTTCCTCCCTGGCCGGCACTTACTTCAGGCTGCTGATTTACGATAATCGTTTGTTGGTGTTCCGAAACATTTACTCCGTCGGTAACTGTAAGATGGTAAGTGGTATTGACGGTGGGCGAAACTGGCGGAGGATTGGGCGCAGTATAATTAAATCCCGGTGGTGTAGAACTCCACTGGTAGCTGTAGTTGCCGGTGGTGCCTTTGAACATCTTGGCTTGCAGCGTAAGTTGATTGCCCAGGCACAATGGATTGCCCGATGCCTGAATATAAAAATCAAAATCGACCAATGCCTGTATATTGAGCACATACGAAAAGGCAATAGGATACCAGTGGTCGTCGCCGCCCTGATTGGGATCGAAGGTGAGAACATCAACATCATATTCTTTCATTCGGCTGTATGAGAAAAATTTGAAATAGATTTTTTCTCCGTAGGCAAAACCATCTTTTTGCGGGGTTTCTGGCTTATCGCCAACCAACGATATCAGGACACCTAAATTGGAAGGCCAGGGCATCGCTCCTCCGCATTTCAGGATTCCGTTTTGGTCGGTATAAAAGCCACCAATGTAGTCGCCTGTATTCAGTGGTGTTTGATTTACACGCGGGCTGGCCGATTGATAAACGATAATGCCCATGCTTGCTGAAGCACCGCCGGTAGGAGGTTCCCATATAGGTGGGAAGCCATTGCGATAACCATCCGTGAGTACAAATTCTTTCCCCACAGGGAGGTTAAACATATCAGCCTGCTCAGGTGTGATGGCTATCTGACCTTGTGCAAAAACGCACGTAAAAAGCTGAAACAGAACTATTATTAAAATTAGCTTTTTCATTTTTAAAAAAAGATTAGGTTATTAATATCAAAAGCAGCAGATGCAGTTTCAAAAGTAGAATAATATTAGTGATGCGTCCGCAGGAGAGCCTGATAAGTTTCTGATTTATTTTTGCCAAAAGGCAAAATGCTATTTTTATCCTTTCTAAATCACGACAGCAGGCCGCCTTTTAACAAATCATAAAAACATTATTGCCTACTTTTACGCTTGCAATCTGCGTGGCAACTCCTGGTGACCCGAAGATTAATGAAAACCAAAATTTAGCATGTGATGAATCCTCTTTCAAATACACAATCAGACAAATGGTTGCTGCCGGCGCTCATCGTTTTTTTTGCATCGGTTGTCACCCTGGGAGCATCTGCCCAAAATCGTTATCCAGTCGAAGAGATGCAACAAAAGTATCCCGACAATGAGGTGATTGTGTATAGTTCGGATGTAAGGTATAGCATCGAAATCGATTATCGTGGCATCGAATATTGCCGTGTAAAAGAAACCAACAGCACCACCTTCCTGGCGCTGAAAGATCACACCACAGCCATCGACGTCCGATTTTATGATCAATATTCGGAACTCAGCAAAAACCATGTAACGGGTACGGGATTTTACAAGCCGTACATCTCCCTGCGTTGTGGCGACTTTGAAGAGGACGGGGTTTTTTACCACGATGCGCGGGTATGCCAATTTGCACTCAGATTCGACAAAGCAGGCGAATATCTTACCGTTACCACAGAAAAAGTTTACACCGACATCCGCTATTTTACCCGGATAATGTTTGCTTCGCCCTATGCCACCCAACGAAAAACTGTGCGCATAGAAATACCCGAAGGGGCAGATGTACAAATTTTAGAAAATAATTTTGATGCCTATGTTATCAATCGCGACACCATCGACCCCGGGTCTTCGCAAATAAAGGCTACGGTAGAATACTCCCTTTACGATTTTCCTGCCAGCCAACGGCTCGAAGATTTACCCGACAGCCGTTGCTTCTCTCCCCATCTCACCCTGCTTTTTTCGGGCTACACCATTAAGGATGTTTATACGCCGGTATTGGCCAACCTCGACGACCTCTATGGCTGGTATCATTCGTTGGTATCGCAAAATGAAGATGTAAATGAGGAATTGAAAATTGTTGCTGCAAAACTTATTGCCGGCACCGAAACCGACAGTGCACGCCTTGCAGCCATCTATTATTGGGTACAGGATAGAATACGCTATGTGGCTTTCGAAAACGGGCCGGCGGCTTTTACGCCTGATTCTCCGCAAAACGTTTACACAAAAAGATTTGGCGACTGCAAGGGCATGGCCAACCTGTGCAAGACGCTGCTGTGCTATGTTGGCTTCGATGCGCGGCTGTGCTGGGTTTATGGTGGCACCGACTGCGCCAATGCTACCATTCCTTCCATCTCCACACACAATCACATGATTTGTGCTGTAATGCTGCATGATTCTATCCTTTATCTCGACCCAACCCGAAACTATTCGAGCCTGACGGAAATAAACGAAGGCATCCAGGGTAAAACATGTATGATCGAAAACGGCGACACCTATCTGCTAAAAGAAATCCCGGCAACACCGGCTACCAGCAATCTGATGAATATTAAAAATGCGATTAGCCTGCTCGATAATGAGCTAAAGGTTACGGGCAACATTACCCTGACGGGTTGTTTTAAAAAAGATTTTCAATACTACCTCAATCATCTGCCGGTAGAATATAAAGATAAGCTGGTGAACTATTTCGTGACCGGCACCGACAACAACTATATTCCCGACCGCCTCACCACCTCCCCGCCCGATAGCATGTGCCGGCAATTCGATATTAGCTACACCATGACGGTAAGAAATAAGGTGCTCGACCTGGGTGATGAACTATTGCTCTCGCTCAATTTTTACCGGTTTCTACAAAACGAAAGCATCGACCCTAAGCGTCCGCTGCCCTACGATATAGGTTCGCGCGAAACTTTTCGCGAAGAATTTAGCCTGATGATTCCCGAAGGAATGACGCTGGCAACGCTCCCCGCAGATGTTGATGTTGCGAATCCAAAATACGAATTTCGACTGAAATACCGTGTTGCTGATTCAGCGCTGCTATGCCATAAAGAGGTGCTAATCAAAGACCCGATGCTGTTGGTTTCAGACATTGCCGAATGGAATGCGGCCATAGCCAAGCTCAATGATTTTTATAAAGAAATGATCATTTTAAAATATTAATGAGATGAAAAGTTCTAAGACGATACTTACGCTGCTGCTGCTGATAATAATGCAAGGCGCTAATGGGCAGTTTGACGCAAAAGATGCACGTGCACGCATGTGGGGCAGCAACGACCCGGACTTTGCTATTACCACCCTACCCGAAAAATGGAAAAATGAATCGGCTGTGATTTTGTGTAAAAGTGTGCATTCGGAATACAAGAAGCAGGCGCTGGCAGCTCGCGTCAATTACGACTACTACATGCGGCAGCGCATTATGGTGCTCGACAAGTCGGCTGTAGATGCTTATACCCAGATTTCGTTTGACCCGCCGGGGAGCAGCCAATTTTCGCGGGAAGGTTTTTTTCTGGGCATCAAATTGATAAAACCCGACGGTACCGAACGGGAAATAAACCTGGAGGAAGCGGTACGGATGCAGCAAAACGGCAGTGGCACAGGTTATAATAAGCTGGCCATCCCTGGTCTGGAAATCGGCGACATCCTCGATTATTATATGGTGTGGCGACAGACAGCCGTGGCCGGGAAGGCTTTTGGCGGCGCGCGTTACGAATTTGATCCTACGTTTGCAGTTCTTAGCCAGGAATACCCTGTAGTAAAGGGTAAGATAAGTTTTATGCCCGAACGCCGCTGCTACATCAACATAGGAGCTGTAAACGGCGCCCCGATGCCTGTAGAGAAAACCATCGGAAAAGACATTGTGTACGAAATTACATACAGCGATCTGGAGCGGATAAAAACAGAACTTTGGACGTATCCTTACCGCCAGGAGCCTACCGTAAAATATCAGGTGGTAATGTCGGCTACTCCCTATCTGACTTACGAGCGGTATTTCCTGGGAGAGGCCGAGGTGATGAAAACCACGGTGAGTGAGCAGGAGCTTATGCGCCTTATCAATATTATCAACAGTCGGGAGCTAAGCCAGCAAAACGAGCTGGCAAGGGAGTTGAAAAAATTTGTAAAACGCAAACGCATCAACAACAACCCCGACCAGTTGATTGCTGACATGTTTTATTTCATGCGGCACCATCTGTACTTCCGCTCAAAGACACTCTATGGTTTTACTTATGAAAATCAGTATTTCTACGATCGCTTTGATGTGATACAGGCTTACTCGGCCGTACTAAAAGAGCAAAAGATAGCGCATACCATTTTTCTCACTGTTCCCCCGGCCATTGGCACCCTGCGCGATGTTATCCTGCTCGACGAGCTGACGCCTGGCATACGGATAGAGCAGGAGGGTAAAAGCCTGTTTCTGCTCAAGCCCGACATACACCAAGCTTTTGGTAAGCTGCCCTATAATCTCGAAAATTCACCCGCTGTAAATGCGCATATTTCGCCGGAAGGCACCTACGGTGACCTCACTTACGACACGCTGCCGGCGCTTACCCCTGCCGACAATTTCGAGTACGATTCGATATATGTCAGCATCGATCCCGCAAATATCGATTCCTTAAAGGTAAAGGTGCATTTCAGTCTGAGTGGCGGCCCCAAGGAGATGTTTAGCGCACTGATGCTGCTTCCTGCCGACCTCATCATGGATGAATACAAATATTATAAAGAAATAGAACAACTCAATAATGCGGAGCTGATACAAAACAAAAAAGATGTCGAGCGTCTCGAAGCGAAAAATGAAAAGCACGCCGCTTATCGCAAAGAAAACATCCAGGCCTGGCTTGCTGAGCATTATCAACTCGAAGGCATCAAAGTGAATGATGTTTCGGTAGAACAAGCCGGGCGTTTTGCTGATACGGCAATGTTGGTTTTTAATATCGAGGCCACCCTGCCCGGAGTTGTATCTGCCACCGGCAACTACCTGCTGGTGGATGCCGGCAGGCTGATAGGCACCAACATAGACCTTACACCCGAAGAAAAAAACCGGCAGCAGGACATCTATATGCCCGGCCCGCGGAGCGTAAAATGGAAAGTGATTATGGATATTCCCGATAGTTATGTGATCAAAAAATCAGACAACCTCCAGTACGATGTAAACAACCAGGCCGGCGGTTTCCGCAGCCGTGCGATACAGGCGGGTAGTCGCATCACCATAGTGGCTTCCAAATGGTACAACCATGGCTACGAACCACTCGAAAACTGGCCACAGATGCTGCAATTTATGGAAGCTGCCAACGACTTCGTACAACAAAAACTGGTGCTGCAACCGCAAGAGTGATGAGGAGTGGCGCCTTGCCCGAAGTTAGGTGATAATAGTTTTTACTCAATTTTGTGGGAAACATATACATCACATAAAAATCTCATCCGATGGCTGGTTTTAAAGATTGCCCGGATATTGCTACTCTGGCGAAACGGATACTTGCCAAAACATCTTCTTCTGCCAGTTCCGGGTGGTCGTTCAAAGTTTCTCTCATGGTAACTATAAACTTTTTCAAAATCAACTTTCACAATCCACAGTAAAGGCGTAAGAAAGCAAGATGAAGAATATTTCTTTTTTTAATTTTGAAATCAAAACAGAATGGCCAAAAAACTAAACGACCCATAACGAACGTTTGGTTTTAGAAACTTGCAATAGGACATGACTTTTAAAACAAATCTGGTCAGAATTTCAACGATACAAATGAAAGTGACTCATTAAAAATGAAAAGACATGAAAAATTTGAGCGTTACAATCTCGAATGAGGAAATCGAAAAATTTGGTATTAATAAAGAATCACTCACATTTGCTGAGTTACTTGAAATGATTAAAAATGAAATCAGCAAACAAAATCTCAATGTTGTTACCGAAATTGCTGAAAGGTATGGCCTGTCGAAAATGACAATGAATGAAATTGATGAAGAGGTAAAAGCTGTTCGCAATGCAAAAGATAATCATTGACACGAATGTAAAACGTTAATCACTAACCCTGGCCTTTAGGCCAGGGGTGCAACGATACAAAGTTTTATGGGGCTTTAGCCCAAATTGTTTTTGGAATTACCCTTATCCTCTAAAGCTTACCTTTAAATCGACGGGAGCTCCAACGATTTTACCAAAAAAACATTTTACAATACCCTGATAGTTACTCCCCGTGAATATTGGGAACAATACAAAACCTCCCCCTAAGATCATTTTCTGACACCAGCCGTTTTGCTTTAAAAAGATTTTCCTACTTTTGTCAGCCAACGAAGCAAAAATACTGCGACGTAATGATGTACAAGATTTTACAAATAACCATCCTCAGCATACGCGTTCACCTCAACGTGAAAAACCGCGATGCCTTTAGTTTCTGCTAATTTCCCCTCAGGGCTTTGGTAGCCCGCCCATTACCTTTTTCATTTCATTATTAATACAAAATATTTTAAATCATGGAATTACCATTTGCAGAAACTTATAAAATTAAGATGGTCGAAACCATCCGCCGCAGCACCCGCCAGGAGCGTGAGCAGTGGCTCAAAGACGCACGTTACAATCTTTTCAACCTACGCAGCAATCAGGTATTTATCGACCTGCTCACCGACTCGGGCACCGGCGCCATGAGCGACGTGCAATGGTCGGAGATGATGCTTGGCGACGAAAGCTACGCCGGCGCTTCGTCGTATTACAAACTGAAAAATGCCATCACCACACTGCTGGGATTTCCGTATTTCCTGCCCACCCACCAGGGACGGGCAGCCGAAAACGTGCTTTTCTCGGCGTTGGTAAAAAAAGATGACGTGGTACCCGGCAACTCCCACTTCGACACCACCAAAGGCCACATCGAATTTCGTAAAGCTACCGCCATCGACTGCACCATCGACGAAGCCTTCGACACACAGATTTACCATCCTTTCAAAGGTAACCTCGACCTGGGCAAGCTGGAAGATGTCCTGAAAAAATATCCCCGTGAGCGCATTCCTATGATCATAGTCACAGTAACCTGCAACTCATCGGGCGGACAGCCCGTGTCGATGGAAAACCTGCGGCAAGTTTATGCGATGGCGCAATCCTACGGCATACGCGTGGTATTCGATTCGGCGCGATTTGCCGAGAACGCCTACTTCATCAAAATGCGCGAAGCGGGCTACGCCGACAAAACCATCAAAGAAATCGTGGCCGAGATGTTCAGTTATGCCGACGCCATGACCATGAGCAGCAAGAAAGACGCGATTGTCAACATGGGTGGTTTTATAGGTTTTAAAGACGAAGCACTATGGAAAAAAGCGCAGACTTTCACCATCATGTTCGAGGGTTTTATAACTTATGGCGGCATGTCGGGACGCGACATGAACGCTGTGGCGCAGGGGCTACACGAGGGCACCGAGTTCCAGTATCTCGACACACGCATTCGTCAGGTAGCTTATCTGGGCGAGCGCCTCAAAGAACATAACGTGCCGGTGCAGGAGCCTTTTGGCGGCCACGCTATTTTTGTTGATGCCAAGCGTTTTCTGCCACACCTGCCCAAAGAGCAATTTGCTGCACAAACCCTCGCCATCGAAACCTACCTCGAAGGCGGTGTGCGTGCCGTAGAAATTGGCGCCATCCTTGCCGACCGCGATCCCGTGACGCGCCAAAACCGCTATCCCGAACTGGAGCTGCTGCGGCTGGCCATTCCGCGAAGGACCTACACCAACAACCACATGGATTACGTGGCAGCCACGCTGGCCAACGTTTTCGAGCGCCGCAAGGAAATCACCACAGGACTAAGGATTACTCAGGAGGCTCCCATCATGCGCCACTTTACCGTGGAGCTGGAGCCGGTGAGTTAAGCGTTGAGGTTTATTATTTTATCCCAAACCGGATGAAGCGTCCCGGGTCACACGACCCAGAAAGTTTCATCCGGTTTTTTTTGACGTTCATTTTCTTTCGTTTCGAGGTCCTTCGGACGCTCGAAAGTCAAGAGGGCACGCGGCAACTTTCTGACTTTTCAACCTCCTTCGGACGCTCGAAAGTCAGGAAGACACACGACAACTTTTGACGTTTCGAGGTCCTTCGGACGCTCGAATGTCAGGAAGACACACGACAACTTTCTGAATAGTGTCAATCCGTTTTTTTTTATCTTTGGCCAGACTACATCATCGACCACATCGATTCCATTTTAACCGGAAACCTGTACCGGAAGAGATTCTTTTTTACCAGTATCAATTCGGATAACTATTGGATAGAAGGCATTGGCAGTACAGGAGGTCTGTTTACACCGATTCGTCCGGCACCCACAGGATTTTATTGGTGGTACAACACCTGCTTTTGGCATGAAGGCGAATTGATATTTATGAATCCTGTATTTGACGATTGTTTCCCCAACCTGGTTCAGATTGATGAAGATGCCGCAAAGCTGAAAAGCAATATTTTAACTGCCAGCCCCAACCCAAGTCCTAGCGGAGAAATCCTTTTGGAAATGGAAGCAATGGGTCGCTTTCCAAATGCAGAGCTAAAAGTGTTCGATATTTACGGTAAGCAAATCCACCACGAAAACGTGGCGCCGCATCAGGGAGCTACCCGCCTGGACACAAGCCAGTGGCCGGCAGGCATCTATATCGCCGCCATCTATAGCAGCGGGCAGCTCCAAGATAAGTGTAAGCTGGTGGTGGAATAATCCTCGCAGTATTTTAACATCCAATGAGTGGCGGCTTTTATATCAAAAAAAAACTGAATCAATTAAACCTATCTATGTGGGCGGTGTTAGTTTTATTAAATCAATAAACGAAACTACATGTCGATAAAAGGCAAACTTACTCGATGGGTTCTGGAATACGCTCCCGACGGCATCCGGAAATTTGCCTGGAACCGCGTAATAGGAAAATACGGAAAGATGATAGAAATAAAATTTGACCCCACACAGAAATACCTTCGCGCAAGCGTGCTGCTGGCGGGCGAAGAACAGCCCATAGAAATCAAAATCACCGACTACGATATTAAAAAAATAGGCGACAAAACCATCCTCACCATTTTGCAGGCTTCTGCCGACAGGGAGTGGATTGATCTGCTGATACAAAATGCGCTTATCGGAAAGGAGATCAAACTGCCCGCCGGCAAGTCAAAAATGTTTTTTGATATTTTGAAATCATAAAAACCGTCCATTTTCCAACAAATTTCCGTATCTGATTTCCTGATTCAGGAAATCAACCATTCCTACATTTCCCTGTTGCTGTTTTTTGAAATATCTTTGTTGCCATCAATTTATTTGGCGAAATGAAAAAACAGCGCAACCTTCTGGCAGTACTATTTCTAATTCAATTTTTTTCTTTAAAATTATGTGCGGATTCCATCCAGGTGGGCGGCACGGTATCGGGCATGTGGGATGTGGATACCGTTTTTGTGACGGACAACCTGCACATCCACGAAGTTACCACGCTGGAAATAGCGCCGGGAACGCTCGTGCTTTTTAATGGCTCCTTTAGCATCCTTGTCGAAGGCAGACTTTTGGCGCAAGGCACACCCGACGCTCCCATCACTTTTACGGTCGCCGACACCACCGGCTTCAGCGTCGATACGCTGTCAATGGGCGGATGGCAGCAAATACGCATGCAAAGCATTGCCTCCACCGAAGACTCCTCTGTTTTCACCTTCTGCCACTTCCATTATGGGAAAGCAGTAGCCACCGACTCCATCTTTGGTTATGGTGGCGCTTTTTGCATCCGCCGAAGCGACAAAGTGCGCATCGAAAATTGTAGCTTTTACAACAACTACGCTTATTACAACGGGGGAGCCATTTATCTGGAACGGTCTAATGTAGCTATCAGAAACAACTTTTTTGAAGGCAACCGGTGCGGGCAAACTTTCGACTACTTCGGCTATGGCGGCGCCGTGTGCAGCGATAGTGGGGTGCCCGATATCGGCTACAACTATTTCCGGCTGAACAGTTCAACGGGCATCGGCGGCGCGGTGTGCATCCGCTTTCGTGATTGCCCGCTGCACCACAATATATTTGATGAAAATTTTAGCGCGCTGGGCGGTGGCTTTGGCATCCTGCACATCACCACCTGCCGCTATGCCATTCATAATAATCTGGTGATCAATAATGGCGCTGAATTTTTTGGCGCAGGCATCTCCAACAACAACTGCAGTCCGCTTTATGTCAACAACACCATCGCCGACAACCATTGCGTGGGCGGCGGCGGCGGTTTTTATTGCAAAGACTCCGTGGCACCGGTTCTTTGTAACAACATACTGTGGGGCAATACACAATATGGCGGCGAAAGCAACCAGGTGTATCTGTGGGATTTGCTGTCGCAGCCGGCATTTTTTTATAATGATGTGCAAGGAGGTAAAGAAAACTTTGCGGGCACCGGCGGCTCAGCCTATAACGCACTTTATCAGAATAACCTCGACACCGTGCCACTCTTCGAAGGAGAAACCTATCATTTGCCGTTCTGGTCGGATTGCGTGGAAGCCGGCACGCCTGACACCACCGGCCTGATGATCCCTGCATTTGATCTGGCACTTCAGCCGCGTTTGGCTGGCACCCGCATCGACATGGGCGCCTACGAAAACCAAAATCCTGTGGCTATTGCCGATCCAAAGATTTTCAGACAAGCAATACTTTTCGATCCTGCTCCCAACCCTGCAACGGATAAGGTCGAAATCCAGTTTTGCCTGCCCATTGCGCAAAATAATATTTCCATCAAAATTTTCGACCTGCAGGGAAATCTTATAGCTACACTTTTTGCAGGCCCAGCCTCAGCCGGCCAACACCAGCTTATTTGGTGTTCCGGCACCGCACACGCCAAAGCAGGAATGTATGTATGCGTGCTCAAAGCAGATGCATTTCAGCTTACGAAGAAACTTATGCTGGAGTAGGACGTTAAGATTTAATGTTGCCATGAATCTTTATCTTTGTCGTGTAAAAATAAATTTCCGGTAATGCGTTTATTTCTCAATCAAAAATCAAAGAAAGTAATGCACAAAAGCAAATCCACTATATCTGCTGCGCTCGCAGTTGCTGTTATCATCAGCCTTTTTACTTCATGCAATTTATTTCGCTCCGGCCAAACTACAGCAGAGCAGCATAAGTCATCCAGAAAAGTAATGAACAATTATCAGCGTGACATCGAATACGATTTTCGATCAGAAGATGAGATGGCCGATTGGCTGATGGTGCCCGATACCGCGCTGAGCTACGACACTGTTTCTTCCGTCGAAAGTATCCACTTCCGTGATTCGCTGCTGGCATACAGCAATGAGATGCTCGACGACGATGCGCGTGCCACCATGCTGGTGGAAGATTCTCCCGCCTTGCGTGCACTCGACAGCCTGGTGAATATCCGTTTTTTTAATGACAACCATTTTATTACCGATCGCGACAAGCTCAACGTGTATCATTGGAGCGTAAATGACGTGCCCGTCTATCCCGATTCTATTCTCGAAAAACGAATCGCTATGCTCAATCGGCACTCTCCATTTGAACTTACCTACAACAAAACCGTCCGCAATTTTATCGAGCTTTACGCCGAAAGGAAGCGTGATCTCTCGGCGCGGTTGCTGGGACTTTCGGAGATTTATTTCCCTATGTTCGAGGAAATTCTCGACAGCTACAATTTGCCGCTGGAGCTTAAATATCTGGCAGTGGTAGAGTCGGCGCTGATTCCCAATGCCGGTTCACATGCCGGTGCTAAAGGCTTGTGGCAATTTATGTATGGTACAGGCAAAATGTACGGCCTTCAGGTTACTTCGATGGTTGATGACCGCTACGATCCTTACAAAGCCACCATTGCGGCTGCCGAGCATCTTACCGATCTCTACGAAATTTATCACGACTGGTCGTTGGTGCTGGCAGCTTACAACTCTGGCGCCGGCAACGTGAACAAGGCCATTCGCCGATCGGGCGGGGTAAAAAATTACTGGGCTATCTGGCCTTATCTGCCACGTGAAACACGGGGTTATGTGCCCGCCTTTATCGCCGTAAATTATGTGATGAATTTTGCCCCCGAGCACAACCTGTTCCCGGTCGATCCGGGCATTCTTTATAACGGCATCGATACAGTGATGATAAATAAAACCCTGAGCTTCGATCAGATTTCTGAATATCTCAACATGCCTATTGCTGACATTCAATTTCTCAATCCGTCGTTTAAAATGGGCATTATCCCTGCCGACCCGGAAAACGTTTATGTATTGCGCCTGCCGCGGGAGGTGATGGGTGAGTTTGTGTCGAACGAGGAGGAAATCTATAATTTCAAAAGCACCAAAGGTATAGCACACGATCAGATGCTGGTGCAAATCGAAAAAGCCAAAGAGCGTCAGGTGCACGTGGTGCGACGTGGCGAAAACCTTAGCACCATTGCCAGCCGTTACCGTTGTTCGGTGGCCAATCTGCGTTCCTGGAACAACCTGCATGGCAATACCATTCAGCCGGGACAAAAACTTGTGGTGCACTCCGGTACCGATTCACAATCTGCCTCATCATCAGCCGCCCCTGCTGCCAAAGAGACCACAGCTAAAGCCGAAAGTAAAACGTATCACGTGGTGAAGAACGGCGAAAACCTGGGGCTTATCGCCAAAAAATATAAATGTTCTACCAGCGACCTCCGCAAATGGAACAACCTTAAAAGTAACACTATTTATCCCCGGCAAAAACTTCTCGTTTCACAGCCCGTTGCCGCCAATACCGGTAGCAAATCGTCAGCCGCTAATTCCGACTATATCATCTATACCGTAAAGCAAGGTGACACTTTATGGGATATCGCCAAACAATACGACGGCGTAACCGTGGATCAGATCAAACAACTCAACAATATCACCAACACGCACGCGCTTAAACCAGGGCAAAAGATCAAAGTATTGGTGAAAGGATAACTTGAATCAGATGTTTCTAAAAATGGTCATCATGAAAAACAGGCAATCGATTTTTGGGAAGCTGGCCATTGCCGGCTTTCTTGTTTTGGTTGTAACCGGATGCGGTTTCGACAGCTCTGGCTTGCAACCATCCACCGGAAAAACTAATGAGATGGTGGTGGTAACCCCCGGCGATGCTTACTGGAACGGAAAAATGGGTATGGAAATTCGTCAATTTTTTGGACAGGAGGTGCCCGGGCTGCCACAAAGTGAAGAGATGTTCGACATGGCGCATGTTCCTGATGCCAATTTCTCAAAACTTTTCAAGACACACCACAATATTTTTATCGTCGATATTGATCCAAACTTCAAAAAACCACTACTCGAAACAAAACCTGACCTGTGGGCTAAACCACAGCGGGTAGTAAAAATGGTGGTCCCCAACGAAGAAGCCTTTTATGATGCTTTTAATAAAAACAAAGCAGCCATCATTGAGCTTTTTAATGAAAACGAGCGGCACAGAGTCAATACCGCATTTGGCACCATCCAGGATTACACCATTACGGGCACCCTTAAGGATAAGTATCAGGTAACGATGGTGATACCCCAAAGTTTTTATATCGCCACACAAGCCAGTGATTTTGTTTGGCTGCGGCGTGAGGCTGAAATGTTTTCGCAGGCGATTATGATTTGGTATCACCCTTACACCGACACTTCGGCATTCGACTACAACACGCTTTTGGCCGTTCGCGACTCGATAACACGCAAGTTTATTCCCGGCCCCTCGGGAAACTCGTACATGAAAATAGCCATGCAGGAGCCACCAGTAGCCCGGCGCATAGATTTTAAAGAGCATTTTGCCATTGAGATGCGTGGGCTGTGGGAAGTGGAAGGCGACTTTATGGGAGGGCCATTTTTGAGTTACACTTTCGTGGATGAACCCAACAGCCGCCTGGTTACCATTGATGGTTACGCCTACAATCCCAGCCAGGAAAAGCGCGACCTGATCCGGCAGCTCGAAGCCATTTTGTACACCTATCAGTTCAACAGCGATAAAACGGAGTAGGAGGGTAGAGGGTAGAAGTTAGAGGATAGAAGGTAGAGGCTGGAAGTTGGAACTTAGATAGTTGTTATTAAAACTACGCATTATTTCCGGTGTTAGGCCGAGGGTAAGTCTTGTCCTTTCTATTTTCCAGGCTTTGCCAGTTCAATCCCTTAGATTTTAAATATAAAGCAGGCACAGCCTGCAAAAATAGTTACAGCGTAGGTGCAGCCTAAACTGAACCTACAAGGAACTGAAGACTGAGAACTGAAGACTGAGAACTGAAGACTGAGAACTGCGGACTGAGAACTGAAGACTGCGGACTGAGAACTGAAGACTGTTGACTTAGAAAAATCAGTTGTGTAATAAGTTGTCAGTAACGAAAAAATTGCCACTGGCGGGGCTTGTGTACTTTTGTGCTTTTTAGGGTTTTTGACAATTTAAATCATTCACATTATATTATTCGACACAAAATGGTAAAACATCTTCAGGAATTGGTTGAGATAGCCAAGAGCAAGAAAACACGTAAGCTGGTGCTGGCCGCTGCTGGCGACGAAGACGCACTGTTGGCCGTAAAAAATGCAACCATCAATGGTATCATAGAGCCTATCCTTATTGGCGATATGCAGAAAATTACTGCCATCGCAAAGCGCATTAACTTCGACATCAGCAACCTTGAATGCTACAACGAAGAGGACAAAATAGAAGCTTCGATGCGGGCATGCCTGATGATAAAAGAAGGCAAAGCCGAAATTTTGATGAAAGGCAACGTAGGAACCGGAACGCTGATGAAAGCTGTGCTGAATAAAGACTACGGATTGCGCGACGGCGACACACTTAGCCACATGGCGGTTTTTGAATCCCCATATTATCACAAGCTTCTTGGTGTAACTGACGCCGCCATGAACGTAAGTCCTGATCTGGAAACCAAGATAGCCATCATCAAAAATGCCGTTGAAGTATTTCATAAACTCGATTGCCCCAATCCGAAAGTAGCAATCGTAGGCTCGGTAGAAACCGTAAACCCGCGCATGGAAGCCACGATGCACGCGGCTACCATCTCGATGATGAACTACCGCAAGCAGATTAGAGGCTGCATTATCGACGGCCCGTTGGCTATCGACAACGCTATTTCCCGCAAATCGGCAGAGCTTAAAGATATTACCAGCGACGTTGCCGGCGATACCGACATCATCATCGCTCCCGACATCGACAGCGGAAACATCCTCTACAAAACCCTCAACTTCCTGGGTGGTGCTGTGTCGGCGGCCGTTATTATGGGTGCCAAAGCTCCCATCGTGCTCACATCACGCAGCGACAGCGACCGCAGCAAGTTCCTGTCGATTGCCCTTGCCGCTAATATTGGCTAAAAATGGATTTTGCAAGCAGCTCTTAAGGCTGTTTTTATTAATAAAAAATACACAATAATTTACTCATCTTAATGGAGGGTATAGGAATATTGGCGATAAATCCGGGTTCAACGTCCACAAAAATTGGCGTTTTTGTGAACTTGAACCCGATTTTTTTGAAAAACATCAACCACGACCCGGAGGAGCTGGCACAATTTGAGAAAATTACCGATCAGTTCGACTACCGCAAAAACATCATCGCTGCCCAGCTCAACGATGCCGAGATTCCGGAAGATGTGGTTAAAGCTGTTGTAGGGCGCGGCGGCCTGCTTCGTCCCATCGAGTCGGGAGTGTATGAGGTGAACGAGCGCATGAAACAAGACCTGCGCAACAGCCCCATTGGCGAGCACGCCTCCAACCTGGGCGGTCTCATAGCCGATGCTTTTGCACAGCAGCTTACCGGTGTAAAAGCCTATATTGCCAACCCTGTAGTTGTTGACGAACTCGACGAAATTGCCCGCTATAGCGGCCATCCTTTGTTCAAACGCATCAGCATTTTCCATGCACTTAACCAGAAAGCTGTGGCGCGTTCGCATGCCAAGTCGGTGATGCGTCGCTACGAGGAGATGAATATTATTGTAGCGCATCTGGGTGGCGGCGTCACTGTAGGCGCACATTGCCAGGGCCGTGTTATCGATGTAAACAATGGCCTCGACGGCGAAGGTCCCTTCTCGCCCGAACGCTCCGGCACTTTGCCCGTTGGCGATCTGGTGAGAACATGCTTTAGCGGAAAATATTCGCAGAAAGAGGTGATGAAGATGATAAAAGGCGGCGGCGGACTGGTAGGCTATCTCGGCACCAACAATGCTTATGATGTGGAGTTGAAGATGATGGAGGGTGACAAAGAGTACGAGAAAATTTTCGAGGCAATGTCCTATCAGGTGGCCAAAGAAATTGGCGCCATGAGCGCGGTACTAATGGGCGACGTTGACGCAATACTTATTACCGGAGGCATAGCACACAGCAAATGGTTTGTAAACAAAGTGATAGAGCGAGTACACAAAATAGCTCCGGTGCATGTGTATCCGGGCGAAGATGAAATGAAAGCCCTTGCCATGAACGGCATGCGCGTACTCACCGGCGAAACCGAAGTAAAAGTTTATTTGTAGCTGGTGCTTGTCAGGTATCGGCTGGCGATGGGTATCTTTACCACCACGCACGTTCCCGGAAATTCTTCGTTTACATTAATATCATACATCTCGTACTTGATGCGGGTCTTGTTGAGTTCATTGTAGATTTTCAAAAACTCATCCATCAGCCGAGCAGCTTTAAAAGCTTTGTCTTTATTATAATTTGCTGCTCTAAGCATGCCTACACCATTATCTTCAAAGATGGCTTTTAAAGTTTCATTTTCCTGAAATATTTCGATATGCAACAGGCCGTCGCTCGTGCGGTGCATCAGTCCGTTGTTGATAGCTGATTCGGCAAAAGTTTCGATAATCATACGGGGCACTTCAATGGCGATGTTAACATCGGGATGCACTTTGATGGTAAACTCAAATTTTTCGCGGTATCTGAATTTTTCTATCTCCAGGTATTTATTTGTAAAATCAATCTCCTCCTCAAGCGTCCGTGACATGCGGTCGGAGTAAAGCATAGTGTTACGGATGAGCTTGCTGAACTTGGAGAAATAGGCATAAGCTTCTTCGCGGTCTTCACGATAAATAGCAGCGGCAATGGCATTAATAGCGTTGAAGGTAAAGTGCGGGTCCATCTGGTTGCGGATACTTCTGAGCTTTAATTCGGCAAGCTCCTTTTCGCGCCGGTAGTGCGCCTTTATGAGTCTTTTCTGCCCATGGATAATCAATGCTACCATTAGCACATATAAAAGGTAAATGCTTAGATTGATCAGGGTGTTTTTTAGTACATGCCACGAATCGGAAATTTGCTCGAACTCATAAATGGACTGACCCACCTGAATAATAATTCTGTCGCGGCCATCCCCACAACTACAAGTAGTGAGATTGCTTATTAGGATGTCAGGATCGGCTATTGCGAAGGAATGGCTTTGGTCGAACTGATGGGTGTAAAAATACAACTGATTACCGGCAGGCGTTTTTTTATAAAATATAAAATCGGGAAGATCACTGTTGGTGATGCACAAGTGGCGAAGATAACGCAGGTTCTTTTGGATGGAATAGGTTTTTACAATCTTCATTTTTTGCATGGGATCATAATAATTAACTACACCTTCAGCACCTGAATAGGCACCCAACAAATACTGCTCGGGTTTGGTACAACCAAAAAAATGTGCATCAGCCGGAATGTTTGCTTCTAAAGGATTAAGTGCTTTGGCTGACACGTCGTAAGAATAAAAATTGTTAGGCTGTGCCCGCTCATCATTGTGGTCGATCAAAAAAATGTGGTCGGCACTATCGCAGCGGTACGGGAAATTATAAACCGTTCCATTGCCTACGCCCAGGTTCACCGGCTCCACAGCAAACGCCAAAAGATGATTGTAAATAACAAACCACCTTTGGTAGTCCGGATAAGGAATCGAATCGCTGGCATCCATATTTTCTACCGCAGCGGTGGTAGGGATTATTTCTTTATAGCCGTCGTTGTTCAGATCGGTAAAGGATAAATCATTGATGGCGAAGCCGGCGGGCTTTGTTCTTAATAAAGTACTGTCAGCAAAATTATAGGCATAGATGCGGCGTGGTTGCTCGCTGTAGCCGGCGTTGATAAAAGCTACTATTTCGCTGGTGCCGTCATTGTTCAGGTCGCAGTTGTAAAGCCGGGAGTTATAATGAAAGCGATCGTTTGCTTTACGAATCACATCCAGAAACCGGTCATTCACAATTTTGTGCGTGTCGTCCTGCGGATTGATGCCGCCAAGAAACACCGAATCTTCGCGTTGATAGAGCGTAAAAACATCCAGCACGCCATCGCCATCGAAGTCGGCATACGTGAGGTTGCGGCTGCCGTGGTTCAGCGAGCCATCAAAGTTCCACTGACCCAACGTTTCGCCGGTGCCCGAAAAAACGGTCAATGCGCATTGCTCTACCTCGTTCTGAAAATGGACAATGCAATCGTCGGTGCCATCGTTGTCGAGGTCGTGATAATAATAAATCCTGTCGCCGCCCAACTCCTTTGTATAGTGATCGGAAGAGGTAATCAGGCTGCTCTGACGAAAATGAAAAGGGTGCAATATAATGGTGATCAATGCAAATGGGATTGCCAGTACGAACGGGTTGAGCAAAACGAAATTTATTTTCTCTCTTAATTTCGACATGAGCCGGATTTAATTAGTGTCAGTTTGGTGAGATGATAGTTTTTAAGAAAAGCCCCATTCAAAGTTTTTTTTTAACATAAAACAAAAACGCCGGCAAAAAGTATTCTCTTTTCCGGCGTTTATCTTTACATTAACATTTCATTTTTATTAATTTTCAGCTTTAAACTTCCTGAAAGCATCGTTGAGCTGCGGAAGTACTTTCTGCACATCGCCCACAATGCCATAATCGGCAGCCTCGAAAATGGGTGCGTCTTTGTCGGTATTGATGGCCACGATAACTTTTGAAGAGCTTACACCTGCCAGATGCTGAATGGCGCCTGAGATGCCCAGTGCAAAGTACAAATTGGGAGCAACTATTTTGCCGGTTTGTCCCACATGTTCTGAATGGGGGCGCCAACCTTCGTCGGAAACCGGACGTGAGCAAGCCGTGGCAGCACCAAGTATTTCGGCCAGCTCTTCGATGGGCTGCCAGTTGTCGGCGCTTTTCAGGCCACGCCCGCCCGACACGATGATCTCGGCATCGTTGAGCAGTATTTTTCCACTGGCTTTTTGTGTGTCGATAACGCGGATGGCCGAAGCTGTGGACGTTTCCGTCGGAAGTGCTTCGATGACGATGTCGGCAGGATGCTCCCTGAGGCCAAAACTATTTTGCGATAAGCTAATAATTTTGCGCTCGCTGCCAACCACTACATCCGCGAAAGCTTTGCCATGAAATACTTTTTTGGGAACTGTAAATGGGTTCAGATTAGAAGGCAGTCCGGTGGCGGCAAAAACCATCCCCGCTTTTAGTTTTACGCTTACGCGTGGTGCTATGGCTTTGGCAATATTGGATGCCGAAAAGATGATGACGCCGGCATTTTCCTGGTTGGCGGCTTGCGCGATGGCGGCAGCATAAGGCAGGTTTTGAAATGTGTCGAATAAATCGCCGGAAGCCGTCAGCACTTTGCTGATGCCGAAGGTTCCCAAAGACTTCAACTCGCCTTCTGCCACATCACCAAGCGAAATGGCGATGGCCTGGCCGCCCAGTTGGCGCGCTATTTCGGAGCCATAGGAGGCGATTTCGTAAATGGATTTTTTAAACTTGCCGTCGAAATTCTCGGTGTATATCAGTACGTTGTTCATAATCAATGCAATTTTAAAAATTAGAAGATTAAATAATTTTGGCTTCGTTGTGAAGGAGGTTCACCAGCTCTGCGGGGTTGTCGGCAGCTATCATTTTGCAGGCAGCTTTGGGCTGCGGTGGCGTGTAGTGCACAAATTCGGTGAGTGCTTTGGCGCCGGTGGCAGGCACAACAACAAGTGGTTTTTTGCGCGCCATCATAATACCCCGCATCGAAGGGATGCGTGGCTCGATAGCAATGCCTTTTTGCACGATGGCTATCACGGGGGCTTGTGCAGCTATAACTTCGTATCCTCCGGCAATCTCGCGGTTGAGTTTTATTTCGGCGCCTTCAATTTCTAATTTTGATACCGACGACACCGATTCCATGTTCAGAAATTCGGCCAACATGCCGCCCATAGCCGATCCGTTGTAGTCGGACGATTCTATTCCGCAAAGGATCAGATCGAAATTCTTGTCTTTTACGGCCTCGGCTATTTCGTGAGCTACTGCATAGGCATCGGCGGGCGCGGCATCTACACGCATTGCATCGTCGGCGCCTATGGCCAGTGCTTTGCGCAAAGTGGCCTCTGAGCCGGCATTGCCTACGTGGATAATGCTCACCGACTCGATGCTGCCGCCGGAGGATTCTTTAAGTTCCAAAGCGCGCGTAAGCGCCAGTTCATCCCACGGGTTGATGATCCACTGCACGTTGCTCAGGTCGATGGCGTTCTGGTCGCTGCTGAGTTTGATGCGGGTGGTGGTATCGGGTACATTACTGATACAGACTAATATTTTCATTATTTAATGGTTTGATTTGGATTATTTTGATGACGGCAAAAATAGATAAAATTTCTTCGGATGTTTTAGGTGCAAATGCCGCCACCAGTTGTAAGCTGAACCGTAAGGATGGCCACAGTTTAAGCGCTTTTTACCTATTAATAATATTTCAGTGATTTACAATTTCCTTATCGTAACTCACCGGGTCGCTAACCCGGGTTCCTCCTACTGAAATATTTGCAAAGTTATTTCTGCTTGATCAGGCTTCGCGAAATCACAATCTTCTGTATTTCGGAGGTGCCTTCATAAATCTGTGTAAGCTTGGCTTCGCGCATAAGTCGCTCCACATGGTATTCTTTTACGTAGCCATAGCCGCCGTGTATCTGCACGGCTTCGGTGGTTACCTCCATGGCAATGTCGGCTGCATAGAGTTTGGCCATCGAACCTGCCAGCGAGTATGGTTTGTTGTTGTCTTTGAGCCAGGCGGCTTTGTGCACCAGGTTACGGGCATTTTCTATTTTCAGATACATCTCTGCCAGCTTAAAGGCGATGGCCTGATGCTCGCAGATGAGGCGGCCAAATGATTTGCGCTCTTTGGAATAATGCAGCGCTCTTTCGTAAGCGCCGGCGGCAATACCTGTGGCCTGTGCGGCAATACCTATTCTGCCCGCTTCGAGGGCTTTCATGGCGAAGGTAAAACCAAAGCCATCTTCGCCCAGGCGGTTTGCTTTGGGAACTTTCACATCGGTAAACATCACCGAATGGGTGTCGCTGCTGCGCATGCCCATCTTGTCTTCGTGCGCTCCCAGGCTTATTCCGGGCGAATGCCTATCGACGATGAGCACGTTGATGCCATGGTGTTTCTTGTCGGGATGCGTTTGTGCTATCACCAAATAAATGGAAGAATTGTCGGCACTGGTAATCCAGTTTTTGGTGCCATTTAGCAGGTAATGATCTCCTTTATCTTCGGCTAAGGTTTTTTGTGAAGTAGCATCAGAGCCTGCTTCCGGCTCCGAGAGCAGGAAAGCGCCAATATGTTCGCCGGTGGCCATGCGCGGCAGAAATTTTTGTTTTTGTTCTTCACTACCATATTTCTCTACTCCGTAGCTTACCAGCGAGTTGTGCACCGACATGATGACGGCCACCGAAGAGTCGATTTTAGATATTTCTTCTATTGCTATCGCATAGGAGAGGCTGTCCATGCCGCCGCCGCCATATTTCGGGTCGATCATCATACCCAGAAATCCCAGCTCTGCCATTTCTTTTACGTGGGCGGTGGGGTAGGTGGCTGTTCGGTCGCGTTCTATTACATCGGCTTCGAGCTTGCGTGCAAAGTCGCGGGCTGCCTGTTTTATCATCAGGTGCTCTTCGGTGTAGTCAAAATTCATTTTTATAATTTTAGATTGAATGATACTTGTGGTGCTTAACAGTGGCCAAAGATAGTGAGAAGAGGCAAATAAGGAGGAAAAAAGTTTCACCGCAGCGGCACGGAGGAGAACAAAATTCATTTTTCACCACAAAGGCACGAAGACACGGAGGAAGGCAAAACCATTTCACCACAAAGGCACGGAGGCACGGAGGAAGGCAAAACCATTTCACCACAAAGGCACGAAGACACAGAGAAAAATTAGAAGAGATGTTTTTTTAAGTTCTTCCTTTGTGTCGTTGTGTCTTGGTGGTTTTTCTTAGTTTTCTGTATTTTCACCACAAAGGCACGGAGGCACAGAGAAAAACAAAAGCCTTTTCACCACAAAGGCACGGAGGCACAGAGAAAAATTAGAAGAGATGTTTTTTTTAATTTCTTCCTTTGTGTCGTTGTGTCTTGGTGGTATTTCTTAGTTTTCTGTATTTTCACCACAAAGGCACGGAGGCACAGAGAAAATCAGGGAAGAGGGAGTTTTTTTTAATTTCTTCCTTTGTGTCGTTGTGTCTTGGTGGTATTTCTTAGTTTTCTTTATGTCACCATAGCGGCACGGAAGCACGGAGAAAAACAAAAGCCTTTTCACCACAAAGGCACGAAGACACAGAGAAAAATTAGAAGAGATGTTTTTTTTAATTTTTTTCTTTGTGTCGTTGTGTCTTCGTGGTTTTTCTTAGTTTTCTGTATTTTCACCACAGAAAGACTATCCCACCTGGCTTATCTTTTCAAGGGCGCTCATTTTCTCAATGGAGATATCGTCGCCGTTGAGCACGATGATGCCTTCTTCTTTGAAGTCTTTCAGGATGCGGATAAAACTCTCCTTGGACAGGCTGGTCATGTCGGCCAGCTCCTGGCGCGAAAGGGAAATACTAAACCGTGGCGCCTGATAAATTTCTTTGCTAAGATAAAGCAGGGCATCGGCTACACGACCAGGCATTTGCTTTTGGGTAAGATCGGTAAACCGCCCAAAAGTGAATATAGCGCTGCGGTTGATGTGCTCGATAAACTTTTCGGCAAAGTCAGGATTGCTACGCACTGCCTGGCGGAAATTTTCCTGACCGATAAAACAAACAGTAGAATCCTCGATGGCGGCGGCCGAATAATAATTGCGGTTGTCGAGGAAAAGGCCAGGGCCACCAAACATCTGAATAGGCTTGATGAGCTTGAGAATGAGGTTTCTACTGTTGGTTTCCAGATAAATTTTAGCAAGGCCACTGGTGAGCATCATTACATGCGAAGAAGCCGACCCCTGCTTAAAAATCATTTCGCCAGCGCGATATTGAACCTCGAAACGATCTTTGTTGATGGCTTCAAGCTCCTCGTCGTTGAGTAAACTAAATAGGGGAGAGCGGCGGTTGCAGTCGTTGCAATTGCTGCATATGGGCGATTTTCGGAAGTGGGTCATCAGATGGAGTTATTGATTATTAAGTTGTTGTAGTCAAAAAAATTAGTTTCTTTCAATTAGGAATTGCAGTATGAGAATGCAAAAATAAGAACTTATTGATTTATGTCAATTGCAAAGGTGAGAAATAATCAGCCAGGATTGACACATGTCGGAGGTAAAACTTCATCGTGTGATTGTGTTCACAGTACTTTTGAACCATCATTTGAGAACACCAAAATTTAACCAAAAACAATATTAACCATTTCAAAAAAGACTAACAGATGAAACATTTAAGATTAACACACGTATTTGCAATGTTTGTAATAGCATTGGCAGTGGCTGCAGGATGTACCAAAGAAGGACCGGCAGGCCCGGCAGGTGCTGATGGTACCAGCGGTACCGACGGCAAAGATGGCGTGGACGGCAATGCTACCTGCATTCAATGTCATACCATCGATTACATGAATAATGTTAAAGCACAGTACGCCGAGTCGGGGCATTCCGACGGCAATTATGTAGGCTATGCCGGCGGACGTAAAGATTGCGCCATGTGTCACTCCGACGAAGGTTTCCGCGAAACCCAGCACACCGGCCTCGATACCACCGCCAACAACATTCCTATCCCTACACACATCCAGTGCTCCACATGTCACTCATTCCACGAAACGCTCGATTTTGAAAACGATGGCCCCGACTACGCCGTGCGTCAGAATGGCCCCGTTGACCTGGTGATGTATCGCACAGCAAATCCCCCATCGCTCGTAACCCTCGACTTTGGCAACAACTCCAACCTTTGCATCAACTGCCACCAGCCACGCACCGCTCCCCCAACAGCCAATGGTTCAGGCGAATTTTATATTGCCAGCACGCATTACGGCCCCCATCACGGCCCACAGGGAACTTACCTGCAAGGCATTGGCGGCGCCGAAATCGGAACTGGTTATCCTGAACCCGGCAGCTCCACCCATACTCAAGCAGCCTGCACCGGATGCCACATGCACGAATACACAGAAGGCCAGGGCGGACACACATGGGAAGTGCCCGTGGCATCATGTACGCCTTGTCATACCGACGCCAGCACCCTCGACATCAACGGCAAACAAACCTACATCGTCGGCCTTATCGAAGAGCTAAAAACAGGACTTATTTCAAAAGGCGTTCTCGATGCAGAAGGTCATCCGGTGGTAGGTACTTACCCAATAGCACACGCACAGGCTTTTTACAACTATGCCGGTATCGTGGACGACCGCAGCAAGGGTGTGCACAACTACGAATACATCAAGCAGTTGCTCGTCAACTCGATCAATGCTGTGAATTAATTAATAAGTACACCTTATTATTATACTGACAATAAAAGAAGCGCCTTGCGGAAAACAGGGCGCTTCTAAAACTAAAAAATTATGACGACAAACCGACTGTTACAAATAGGATTGCTGGTGCTGATGATGGCTTTTATGGCCGGATGTGAGTACGAGTTTATCAAGCCAGCCCCAACACCACCGCCACCCGATCCTACCGATACCATCAAGTTTGCACAGCAGGTAGTGCCTATTTGGGATGCCAATAGTTGCACCAATTGCCATAAACCTGGCGGCACGCCACAACTCGACCTCACCGCAGCTAACGCCTTTAGCAGCCTTACTTCGTTGGCAATGTACAACGTTGATAATCCGCCAGCCAGCCGAATTTACAATTTTCCTTACCCGGAAACAGGCGATCATAGTTTCAAATATGCCACGCAAGCTGAAGCAGAGCTGATATTGCAATGGATAACACAAGGTGCTAAAAATAACTAAATGAAAAACCTGAAAAACACATCGTGCATGAAGAAGATAATTTTACCACTGTTGCTCTTGCTTTTTGGGTTTTCGGCTGCCATAGCACAAGAGGCAGAAACCGATAAGCCGATAGATAAACCAGTGCGCTCGCCATTTGCCAGCGATGTACTCATCGACAACCAGACAGGTGTAGTGCCCGTGAAGGGAACTTTTGAATGGCTCATCCAACACCGCTTTGGAACCATGGACAATGGTATCAAAGATGTTTTCGGGCTTTATACTCCCGGAGCCAACATACGCATGGGTTTCAACTACAGCCTCCTCGACAATCTTGTGGTGAGCTACGGACTTACCATGAAAAATATGTACAGCGACTTTGCTGTGAAATATGCGCTTCTGGAGCAAACACGCGAAAACACCATTCCGGTGGCTGTTACCCTTTACGGGAATATGGCCATCGATGGACGCAATGAGAAAGTTTTTGGTGTGGACTACAATTTCACCAACCGCTTTTCTTATTTTGGTCAGGTTATCGTTGGGCGTAAATTCAACGATTGGCTTAGCCTGCAGGCTACCGGAAGTTTTGCGCACTACAACTCTGTGGCCGCCGACATGAACCACGACGTATTTGGCGTGGGTATTAATGGCCGAATCAACTTTTCGCCACAGTCGTCGGTGCTGTTCCAGTGCGACATACCGCTCAAAATACAATCTATTTCAGAGCAGCTCGACTGGGACGTGGCTAAGCCCAATTTTGGTATTGGCTACGAGGTGTCAACCAGTACTCATGCTTTTCAGATTTTCGTAACCTCGTCCAACGGCATTTTACCACAGGACAACTACATGTATAATCAGTTTGATCTGACCAACGGCTTTTCTGATTTGATGCTGGGTTTTACAATCACAAGGTTGTGGAACTTTTAAGGCCGGTGTGTGTTTATTCCTAATTAATAACCTTTTAAATATTTTTATTTTATGAAAAGTTCAAATGTAATGATGCTTGCATCAATAGTGGCAGGAGTATTTTTACTCATGTCATTCGTAATTCCGCAGGAACAGAAAAAGCCTTCACCCTGGACAGTTCCTGCTGATTATGTAAAAAAGGCTAACCCATACAACAAGCAAGCTGCTGATTTGGAGCAGGTAGGTAAAATGCTGTGGGCAAAACATTGCAAATCGTGCCACGGCAACAACGGACAAGGCGATGGCCCCAAGGCTCGCCAGCTCGACACCGACCCCGGCAACTTTACCACCGGTGAATTTCAGACACAGCCCGACGGCTCGCTCTACTACAAGTCGTTTGTAGGTCGCGACGAAATGCCCAACTACGAGAAGAAGATTCCCGATGAAGAAGATCGCTGGGCATTGGTGCTTTACATGCGTTCGATGGGCAAATAATTGATTTTTGGTTTCGGGCGGCATCCATCTAAAAAATGAGGCCGCCCGAAATCGTTTTTATCAAAATCAAAAAATGAAAAAAATCTATACCTATAGCCTTCTGTTGGCGCTGACGATGCTAATGGCCACTATTGCAGCCCAGGCTCAGGACGATATGGCAAATCGCACCGACAACGAAACCTGCTTCAAATGTCACGGCGAAAGTATTTACCATTATTACAACGACTGGACAGAGAAGGAGGTGAAGAAGATGATGAATCCGTTTTATGTAATCGATTCAGGCGCATTTTATATGGGCACACATCATCAGTTTAAATGTACCGATTGCCACTCGGGCGATTACGAAACTTTTCCGCATCCCGGCGAACTGCGCTTTGAGCCTGTTTATACCTGCCTGGATTGTCATGGCGGCGACGAAGATTACGCGAAATATCATTTTGAGGAGATCGACGAAGAGTTTATAAACAGCGTACATTCTCCCGATTCCATTCAGGATTTTTCGTGCTGGAGTTGTCACGATCCGCATTCGTTCAGGCTCAACGTGCGCACCGGGAAATCCATCAAAGAAATTGTAAGCTATGCCAATGAGGTGTGTTTTTCGTGTCATACTAACAAGGACAAATTCCAACTCATGTCGGATGCATCGCGGGGTGAGCTTATCGCCAGCCACGACTGGTTGCCCAACCAAAGCCTGCATTTTAGCAGTGTGCGTTGCATCGAATGTCACAACCAAACCAGCGATTCGTTGCTGGTGGCACATCGCGTGCTCCCCGCCGACAAGGCGGTGCGCAAATGCGCCGAATGTCATTCCCAAAACAGCCTCCTGACATCCACACTCTACAAACATCAGGTAATCGAAAGCCGTAGCGAAAAAGGATTGTTCAATGCCGTAATTGTCAACGAAGCCTACGTCATTGGCGCAAGCCGCAGCTATTTGCTCAATTTTATCAGCATCGCTCTTTTTATTCTCACCCTTGGCGGCATCGCTATCCATGCACTGCTGCGCTTAATCATTAAACCACGATCATGAGTTCTAAAATTTATCTGTATCCTGTATGGGTACGCCTGTGGCATTTGGTGAATGCCCTGATGATCATTCTGCTCATACTTACCGGCGTGAGCATGCAATACAGCAATCCTGATGCGCCGTTTATCCGCTTCGATCTGGCCGTAAGCTGGCACAACATAGCGGGCATTATCCTCACGGTAAATTATCTCCTTTTTATCATCGGAAACATCGCCACGCACAACGGAAAATATTACCGCCTCAGAGCCAAAGGGCTGATTGATCGGCTGATAAAACAATTCAAATATTATACGTTAGGCGTTTACAAAGGGCAACAACCACCTTTTCCTATCAACGAGCAGCGTAAGTTTAATCCGTTGCAAAAGATAGCTTACGCCTTTATCATGTATCTTTTCATGCCTTTGCTTTTCATCACGGGCTGGGCGCTCCTGTTTCCCGAAACTATCTGGCTGAATGTTTTTGGAGTTAGTGGCATCTTACTTACTGCACTTTTGCACATTGTCATGGGATTTGTGATTTCAGTATTCTTGCTGGTGCATATTTATTTTTGCACTTTTGGTGCTACAGCCACGGCCACCTTCCGCTCCATGATCAGCGGCTACCACGAAGGACATTGATCTTTGTTTTTCATAGGGTTTTAATTTTGAAAAAAGGTTGTCAGAACAGACAGCCTTTTTTTTGCCAGGATGCATGAGCTTGTGCAGTAGGATGTTCAACCGTTGGAGCAGGTTGCGACAGTTTTAAATAATCACAAAAAAAATGCTTCGCAGGCTTTTCTTTTCGAGATACATTTTAAATTTGTGGCTGATTGAAAAATAATAACACACACAAATTATGGAAACAAGTTTTTATTGTCCTTTTTGCCATGGGCAGCTTTATGTAAATGAGCGCATCATTCTTTCGGCACGCACCGCCGGCGGCCTGCAGGGGTTGGTGCTTCTTACCCCCGACCTGGGCGATTACCGCGCCATTCATCACCCGGAGTTTAAAGTAGCGGAAGGAGAGCATGTGGACTTTTATTGCCCCATTTGCCACGGCAATCTTATTGTAGAGCATAACCAAACACCTTTTACGCGGGTGATGATGCTTGAAACGGGAGAGGAGTATGAGGTGTTGTTTTCGCAGGTTGCCGGCCTAAAAGCTACTTATGTTATCGGCGAGCGGACTATCCGTGCTTATGGCGATGATGCCGACGAGAACACCAATTTCTGGGGAGCCACTCCGCGATACTAAATGCTGCGGATTGCTTCCGTTTTTATTGATTGTCATAGCTCATAATTTCATCTTTTAAAAATTCGAGTACCACGCCAGCCTGTCTGAACATCTCTTCGGATTCGGCGCCGGCGTGGTATTTTTTTTCGCACACCACGCGTACAATTCCACAATTGATGATGAGCATGGCACATGTGCGGCAGGGCGTCATGCGGCAGTAAAGCGTGCCGTTTTCGAGGGCAATGCCCAGCCGTGCCGCCTGGCAGATGGCATTTTGTTCGGCATGTACGGTGCGCATGCAATGCTGGGTAATTTTTCCATCGGCATGGGTAACGCTTTTGAGTAGATGGCCAACGTCGTCGCAATGGGGCAAACCCAGCGGTGAGCCTACATAGCCCGTTACCAGCACGTGCTTGTTGCGCACTATTACGCAGCCGCTGCGGCCGCGGTCGCAGGTGGCACGTTTTGCAGCGGCATTGGCCAGCTCCAGGAAGTATTCGTCCCAGCTTGGTCGCTGGTATTTGCCGGTTTTGCTGGTGGAGTTGCTATCGTTGTCCATTACAAAGGTTTATTTGAAACTATTCAGATGATGATTATTAAAATTCAATTTCGTTTTTCTATTTACAAAATGTGCTCAAGTGTGTTTTGCAACTGTTGCTCCAGCTCCCGGCGCGAGCCGTTGTTATCAAAATGATAATCGGCCATGGCGATGCACTGCCGGAGATTTTGCTTGTTGGGATCAGAAGTTTGCATCTCACGTGCTTCGTTGGCAAGAAAAGTTTGGAAATCCACCTGATCGGTTTCGCTTGCCCTGGCCACGATGCGCTGGTAGCGGATGGCCGGCTCGGCATCGATGGCAAAAAGGAAAAAGTTGTCCTTAGCGCGCAGGCTTACTACTTCGCCAGGTGTTCGTATGCTTTCTATCACAGCATTATCGTTATGCTGAACTGCCTGCTGGTAAAGCTGATCGATGATGTAAGAAGACGAGTGGCGGGCGCGCAGCTCGTTGGCCATGTGCGTCATCGTATCGCGATTGACGGGCAACTGGCGCCGCAGGATTTCCTGCGTCAGAAAGTCGCGCACCGAGAAATGGCGGAAATGCGCTTTTTGATTCAGATATTCTACCAGCGTGCCTTTACCAGCGCCAATCGTCCCGGTGATACCAATGATGATCATTTTTCGAGTATTATTTTTTATTGATGTCCGGTAAACTATTCTGGTTTTTTTACCGAAGTTTCGGTATCGAAATGACAAGGGTTTGGGAGTGTTCTTTGAGGGTGGGGGTTGGTGGCCGCAAAGCCGCCACCAACCCCCACCCAAACAACCGTAACTGACTGTCATTCCAAACGTAATGAGAAATCTACTTCAAGGTATTTCGTTTCTATTACTTCTACCGGACATCAATGATTATTTATTATCAATTTCTAAATCAAATCCAATTTTAGGCGGTCTATCCATTTTTCGGCGCGGGTGGGCGCAAAGGTGCTGAGTTTTTGGAGCAATGCTGCTTCGTCGGTTTCCACAATCAGGTTGCGGGCGTGTTCGCTGCGAACAAATTTTTCGGCAACGGCATGATTAATATAGTCAAGCAGCCTGTCGAAAAAACCGCTAATGTTTAGCAATCCCGCCGGTTTGCTGATAATATCGAGTTGATTCCAGGTCATAATTTCGAATAATTCGTCGATGGTGCCAAAGCCGCCTGGCAGCGCCACAAAAGCATCGGAAAGCTCGGCCATTCTGGCTTTGCGTTCGTGCATACTGTTCACAATTATTAGTTCTGTAACACCCGAATGAGCAATTTCTTTATCCACAATGAGGCGGGGTATTACGCCAATCACTTCGCCGCCGGCAGCAAGACATGCGTCGGCTACTTCGCGCATCAGCCCGATATTGCCGCCTCCATACACCAGTCGCAGATTCTCGTGTGCCAGTAATCGCCCCAACTGCTGTGCTCCGGCAATGTATTCGCTACGCGCTCCCACGCTCGATCCACAAAATACAGCTACAGATTTCATCGTCTCTTATTATTATTTGCGGGTAAAAGTAGTGCTTTTGTCTATTTTTGTGCATTATTCGTTTGATGATACAATTTTTAAAAGGAGGAAAAACCGATGAAAATTTTGTTTTTGAATATTTTGCTTTTCGCAATGGCATTTTTGGGATTTACTCAAAATCACAACAATTCAACCGGATTTTTGGTAACAGACTTTCGGTGGGATGTTACGCGCAACGATACAATGGCAACGATGCAAATGGATGTGCCTTTCGATAGCCAGCGTGCGACATTTGATACTATTTTGTTGATTGTCGAAAAAAGACATCAACAAGAACGGCCTGCCAGGATACGTTTGCAGGTTCCGGCTGGCATTGAACGAAATATTGGTGTGATGATTAATTTTGGGAAAAATGTAAAAAAGCAGTATGGCAATAGCTCCGAGCTTAGCGGCGAACGAATGATGGCGCCTATATCGGTTTGTGAAGGAAGGGTATGTTTTGTCGATTTTCCGGAAGGCTATTTTATGAATAATGGAGCCGGCACCAAAACCGACCTCATCGCCAGATTCGACGAATTCGACACCATCCACATCTTTTTTATGTATCCCGATGGCCGGCAAGCCAACCTCATGATCCCGTTGGATAGTTTTCGTAAATCCTATGTAGAGTTGTAATTCACAGTATGGACGAATAAGATTATCATCAATGACTAATTTTCTATTTTTGAAATAAAAAATATTGAACCATGCACTATCTTGATCCAAAAAATGACTTGACCTTTAAGAAGGTCTTCGGGCAGCATCCTCACCTGCTCAAGAGTTTCCTGAATGCCATGCTTCCGCTGGACGAAGGCCGTCACATCGAACATCTGGAATATCTGCCCGCCGACTTGGTGCCCGAAACGCCATTGATGAAATATTCGATTGTGGATGTTCGCTGTCGCGA
>SABY01000279.1 GCA_009928785.1 Clostridia bacterium
TCACGGTTCTACCGACGCACCCACCGTGGATGTTTACGAAGTAGGTGTGGGCGCAGGGCTATTGATCGATAATTTTATGTACACCGACTTTGCCGGCTATCTGGAGCTGCCCACCGCCAACTATTCGCTACAAATCCGTGACGAATCGGGCGAAATTGCTGTTGCCACTTTTGCAGCGCAATTGGCCGGACTTCAGTTGCAGGGACAAGCCATAACTGTGGTAGCAAGCGGATTTTTGACTCCTGAAAATAACAGCAACGGCTCCTCATTTGGACTTTATGCAGCGCTGGCTTCGGGTGGCCAACTGGTAGCGCTTACCAACACCAGCAGCATAGAGGAAGCCATCGACATTGCCTCATTGAGCATTTATCCTAATCCTGCTACTACACAACTTAACATCGACTTTGCCGTGAAGCAGGATCAAAATCTGAAAATAGAAATCCTGAGCATGACCGGCGCTGTAGTTCTTTCGGAACAATACGGCAACCTTACCCGCAATTCTACCTTTTATGGTCGTTACGACATGAGCCAACTGCCAGGCGGACTTTATCTGCTAAGCATTACCTCCGGCGAATCGTCTGTAGCCCGTAAAATCCAAATCATCAACTAGTCATAGGTTTGTTCATGTTTCTTTTTCTAAAGCCCCTCCAATGGTGAGGGGCTTTTTTTAAACAACAGCCAGTAGCGCAATAATCGTTATTTTTGTTGTTGTTTTAATAAAACAATTAAAGAGGAGCCATCAAAAAGTTAACGTACAGGCTCATTCACCGTATTTGGATAAAAACATTTAATTATGAAAATGGAGAAGATAATAACACCCACAATAGGCGAAGGTCGTGACATGCGCATGCAAATGGCACGGGACAATGAAATGGACGGATACGAAAAAATGGATTTGTACAATCAGTCCACCATCGACAAGCTGGCACATCATTATTACGAAATTCTAAAACTTACAGGCGAAGACCCCGACCGCGAAGGCTTGCTAAAAACTCCGCAGCGTGTTGCCAAGGCGTTGCAATTTCTTACACACGGCTACGATCTCGATCCGCGCGAAATTTTGCGCTCGGCTATGTTTGCCGAAGACTACAAACAGATGGTGCTTGTAAAAGACATAGAAGTTTATTCGATGTGCGAGCACCACATGCTGCCATTTTTTGGCAAAGCGCACGTGGCGTACATTCCAAATGGCCACATTGTGGGATTGAGTAAGCTGCCCCGTGTGGTGGATGCTTTTGCACGCCGCCTGCAGGTACAGGAACGGCTTACCACGCAAATTAAAGAAGCCATCCACGACACGCTAAAACCACTGGGAGTGGCTGTGGTAATCGAAGCCCAGCACATGTGCATGTCGATGCGCGGCATCCAGAAACAAAACTCAGTTACCACCACATCCGATTTCAACGGCGCTTTCCTGAGCGAAAAAACGCGTGCAGAGTTTATCCATCTCATCGGATCGAGGCTGCATTAATAAAAACACAAAACAGAACTCGGATGACATGGATGCTGTGGATCGTCGGGAACAAAGTAATTATTTGTCCTATGAATCATACTTTTATTATAAATTTGTGAAACCATGCAGACAAAATTTTTAAATAGGGTCTGCTGAAAAACTCAGAATAATAATATTTCGGTGCTCTGCACCTTTGATGGTTTCATGGGGGAAGGTAATTTCTACAAATATTACGCGGCTCTGCCGTTTATAAAGGTGCAGCCACCGATAATATTTGTAGTTGATGGATAGCAAGCGGCACTAAGGTGCAGCGCACCGCGATATTAAAATTAAATAATCTTGCTTTAGAGATTTGATGGTC
>SABY01000024.1 GCA_009928785.1 Clostridia bacterium
GTGTAAAACCCACCATGAGTTTGATGAGTCCGCTGTAGCCCTCGTAGCTATAGGTGTTTACGGCTATGCCCACAGTTTCTTCGCCGGTGATGCCTTTAAAAAGCAGCAGCGAATCTTTTCCGCTGGCGGGCATCACTGCTTGCGTATCGTAGCTATCGAATGCCGGCATCACCTGCTCGATGGCTTTTTGCTGTTTCATGCGCGCCACCTCGGCAATAGGCTCTTTGGTGAGTTTGTAAACCCCGCTTGCCGCAAGCGATGATACCACCGTGACGATGAGCAGCGTGAGAAACATGTTTGTAAATGTGGATTCTTTTTTTGCCATGATGAATGCAGTATTTTTTTTAAATCTTTTTATTAATAAAAAAGCAAACGCTTAACTTTTTACAGCCACCACTTTACCAAAGCGAACCGGCTTAAAGGCATTATTTATCAATGGTGCAAATGCATTCATGATGAGGATGGCAAAAGAAACGCCTTCGGGGTAGCCGCCCCAAAAACGGATTACCATCGTAATGACGCCACACCCCACGCCATATACAATTTGCCCGCGCGCCGACATGGGCGAGCTTACCATGTCGGTGGCCATAAAGAAAATCCCCAGCATCAAGCCGCCCGTTACCAAATGGAAAAGCGGATTAACATATTGCGAAGGATCGATGAGCCACATGATGGCAGCAAAGCCAATGGCCGAAACCAGATAAGCCACAGGAATGTGCCAGGTGATGACGCGGCGGAAAAACATATACACGGCGCCAAGCAGCAGCGCTATGGCCGACATCTCGCCCAGTGATCCTCCCTGAAATCCGATGAGGTAATTGATGTAATCCGGAGCATCGCCCATGATTTGTTGCAGCGCTTCGGGTGCCGGCATTTTACCATTCAATTCTTTGAGAATGCCCAGCGGGGTGGCGCCGGTAATGACGTCGGTGAGTGGGAAGTTGGGCTGCGGAACGGGCCAGGTGGTCATTTGTACCGGAAACGACATCAGCAGAAAAACACGTGCTACCAGCGCAGGATTAAAAGGGTTTTTGCCAATTCCGCCAAAGGCCATTTTGGCAATGCCGATGGCTACGATGGCGCCAATGATAATAATCCACCACGGCAGGTTGGCCGGCACGTTGAAAGCAAGCAATACGCCGGTAACGATGGCCGAGCCGTCGTTGATAGTCAGGTCGCCTTTGATGAGATATTTCTGAATAAGGTATTCGATGGCCACACAAGCTGCTACCGAAAGCAGCAGCAATCGCACAGCATCGAGGCCAAAAAAGTACAACGACACGAGCATGGCCGGAATCATGGCATAAAGCACCGTAAACATGATCTTGCGAACCGATTCGTCGGCATGCACATGCGGTGATCCCGAAATGGTGAGTAGAGATTTCATAGCTTATTTTTTTCCTCTCGTTCTGATAATGGTTCCTACTTTGGTTTTTCCCAGCCGGATGTAGTCGAGCAACGGGCGGCCCGACGGGCAGGTGTAATGGCAAGAGCCGCATTCGATACAATCCATTATGCGATTGTCTTCGGCTTTGTCCCAGTTTTCGTGTGTTACAAGTTGCGCCAGCAGGTAGGGTTCCAGACCCATCGGGCACACGGTGGTGCACCGCGCACAGCGGATGCAGTTTCGCACAGCCACACGGTGCGCTTCTTCATCGGTCATCAGCAGCACACCCGACGATCCCTTTACTATGGGAGCTTCTACATCCATCAGCGCTTTGCCCATCATGGGGCCGCCGCCAACAACCTTTCCGAGGTTTTCGGGCAGGCCACCGGCAGCTTCGATCAGCGCACGGATGGGTGTACCCATACGCACCAGATAGTTACCCGGACGTTTGGCGGCCTTGCCGGTGATGGTTACTATGCGTTCGATCAGTGGCTTATTTTTTTGAACGGCTTCATACAGTGCCACTGCGGTTCCCACATTGTCCACCACACAGCCGACCTCGATGGGCAGCTTGCCTGACGGAACTTCACGTCCTGTTACAGCTTTGATGAGTTGCTTCTCGCCGCCTTGCGGATATTTTACTTTTAACGCCTGCACGCTGATGCCCGGATACTTTTGGCAGAGTGCACTCAGCTTTTCTATGGCGTCGGGTTTATTGTTTTCGATGCCAATTATGGCTTTTTCCACAACCAGCGCGCGCATCAGGATGGTGATGCCTACCATGAGTTCGTCGCTGCGCTCGATCATCAGTCGGTGGTCGGAGGTAAGATAAGGTTCGCATTCCACGCCATTGATGAGCAGCAGCTCCGCTTTTTTTCCTTCGGGCACCATCATTTTCACATACACCGGAAATGTGGCGCCGCCCAAACCTACCACGCCCATATTGTGGATGCGGTCGATGATTTCTTTTTTTGAGAGCGTTACCTCACGCAGCAGGTCGGACGAAGTGTCGATGTCTTCCATCCATTCGTCGTCGGTGGTTTCGATGATAACGCTGGTGCGCTTGTATCCTGACTGATCCATCACTACGTCTATCTTTGCCACTTTGCCGGTGGCGGGCGAATGGATGTTGGCGGAGATAAAACCGGTAGCTTTGGCAAGCAGTTGCCCGGTTTTTACCAGGTCGCCGCGCTTGACGAGTACTGCTGCCGGAGATCCAAGATGCTGCGACACAGGCACCGTTATGGTCTTGGGCAGCGGCAGTGTAAGGATGGCTTCAGCCGCCGAAATTTTTTGTTCGGGAGGATGAACGCCTCCCATTACGAAAGTTTTCAAACCCATGTTTTTGTTGTTATGAGATTGTGTGCATTTTTTTATTAAAAACTAATGAACCTGCGACATGTCGGGTTGCTGTGGTGGCATTGGGGCAGGGTCGGGGTCTTTGGGCGCATCATCCTTGGCTTTTTCCGGTCGTTCTTTGCGCGGCGGAAAGTTAATTTCGAGGATGGCATTGGTTGGGCAAACCGGCGCGCATTTTCGGCAGAGCTTGCATTTTTCCGGGTCGATATAGGCCAGATTGTTTTCCATGGTAATGGCATCGAACGGACAAACTTTAACACAGGCGCCACAGCCGATGCACGCCACTGCGCAGTTTTTGCGTGCATGCACACCTTTTTCTTCGTTAACACAACTGACGTAGATGCGGCGCTCTTTTTTGCCTTTGGGTCGCAGCTCAAAAATGTTGCGTGGGCACGCTTTTACACAGGCACCACACGCCACACAGTTGTCGTCGATAACAACAGGGAGGCCGGTTTTGGGGTCCATGTACATCGCGTCGAAGGCACAGGAGTCAACGCAGTCGGCCAGGCCGAGACAGCCATAGGGGCATCCGCTTTCGCCTGAAAAAAGACCATGGGCAAAAGCACAGGTGGAAGCTCCTTCGTAATTTGCCTTTTTAGGCGCATGAGCGTATGAGCCGCTACAGCGCAGAACGGCCACGAGTGGTTCTTTTTCTTCGGCCTCCAGGCCCAAAATGCGCGCCACCGCTTTCATGGTTTCATTGCCGCCCACCGGACAGTTAAACCCGTCCATATTTCCGGCATTTACCACCGCCTCGGCAAAAGCGCGGCAGCCGGCATAGCCACAGCCACCGCAGTTGGCGCCGGGCACCAGCTCTTCTACTGCGTCGATGCGCGGGTCTTCGATCACTTTAAACTTTTGCGCCACAAAGTACAATATCACGGCTGCAGCTACACCGATGGCGCTCAGGGAGATTACTGCATAAATCATTACATCGTTCACGTTTCAGCTCTTTTTGGTTGGTACTGAAATATTTTTCTTAAAATCACCACCAGGTCTCTGACGATCATTTTGAGAAAGGCAAAATTATAACAAAACTTAATTTTTGGCTTTAGAAGTGGTAATTTAAAATCAATGAAAATAGTGAGTGCTGTTATTGCTGTTTTTAATATAGGATTTGCTGACAAAAGATTTTGCAATTTAAAATCAGCATTTCGATACGCTGTTGATAAAACTACCATCAGAGATTTCGCGTATGAATAACATAACCCTGACAGGGCTTAAAGCCCTGTCAGGGTTGAACTTTTTGGGAAACCCTGTTTATTATTTATCAAAAAAATTAAAGTTGTACGTTTGTAAAAAAGTAAAAACTATGAATACATGCACATTTCAAACTAAATTGGAGAGCAACGTCCTACAGCTTACCGGTATTGATAATTTAATTGGTAAAGAGGTGATCATATCCATTATTGAGATTCCAACGCAAATAGATAAGAAAAAACGCAGATGGAATTTTCTTGGCGCTGTAAACTTGAATATGCAAATGGATAAGACTAACATTAGAGACTTCGCGTATGAATAGCATATTACTCGATACCAATGTTTTAATTTATGCTTTTGATGAATCTTCTGAGTTTCACCAAAAGTCGGTAGTTGTTCGTTGCAACGAAGAACATTTCTGAATTTTTTGCCGTTTGCTCAAAACTTAATATTAACATACACAAAACGCTTGGTTTTTATGCAGATATTAAAGCGAATTGTGAAATTCTGAAACCAAATGATTACAGCTTAAGCATTTTTGAGTCATTAATAAGAAAGTACAATCCTCGAGGAAACAGGGTGTATGATATCGAAATTGTTTCGCTAATGCTGACAAATGGTCTTACAAAAGTAGCAACTGCTAATCTATGTGATTTCAACGATATTGATGAAATCGAAGTGGTTGAGGTAAAGGTTAATCACGTCTAAATTGTTTTGGAAGTAACATAGGTGAAATGATGAAAATTTACCTGACATTTAATATCCCTGATAAATTTTTCTACAGCTAACTAAAACTAACAGCGACGCCATTTGGTGCTTTGATGTGTTAATACCGTTTAGCTTTGCAGGCGATATGTTTTGCGAAGCATAACGATATTATTTATTTGAATGAATTATTAATAAAAAATAAAATACACCATGCAAAAGAGTATGTTTTTCGTTCCACCGGCTAAGAATGAGCCTGTGTTGACCTACAAGCCAGGCTCCGATGAGCGCACAAAATTGGTTGAAGCCATTAAAATAGCCAAATCGGAAGTAGTGGATGTACCCATGATCATTGATGGCAAGGAAGTGCGCACAGGCAATCGTCAGGAGCTTCGTCCGCCGCATGAGCGCAACCATCTGTTGGGTCATTTTCATCGGGGTGATGAGGAGCACGTAAAAATGGCCATCGACGCTGCCCTGGCTGCACGCGAAAAGTGGTCGGAATTGTCGTGGAAGCAGCGCGCCTCTATATTTCTAAAAGCTGCCGGCATGATTTCGGGCCCTTACCGGGCGCGTCTTAATGCTGCAACCATGCTGGGACAGAGCAAGTCGGCACACCAGGCCGAGATTGATTCGGCATGTGAGCTGGCTGATTTCCTTCGGTTCAACGTGCAATATATGACCGAGATTTACAACGACCAGCCCGACAGCAGTGAGCTGGTATGGAACCGCCTGGAGCAGCGCGCACTCGAAGGATTTGTTTTTGCCCTCACGCCTTTCAACTTTACAGCTATCGCCGGCAACCTGCCATCGGCGCCGGCTATGATGGGCAACACGGTGGTGTGGAAAGCCGCCGATACACAAATTTACTCCGCACGTATTATCATGGAAATTTTTATGGAAGCCGGTTTGCCCGATGGCGTCATAAACTTGATCTTTGTAAGAGGGCCGGTGGCCGGAAAGGTTATTTTTTCGCATCCCGATTTTGCCGGCATTCATTTTACCGGAAGCACTGCGGTATTTCAACATATTTGGAAAGAAATTGGCAACAATATTTCCAAATACAAATCCTACCCACGCATCGTGGGCGAAACAGGTGGAAAAAACTTTGTGCTGGCACACCAGTCGGCCAATCCGGTGCAGGTGGCTACCGCCATCACACGGGGCGCCTTCGAATACCAGGGACAGAAATGTTCGGCGGTATCGCGGGCGTATATTCCCGACACCATGTGGGAGGAAGTGCTGAAGGAGATAAAAATGGATTTTGAAACCATCAAAATGGGTACCGTTGAGAAATTTACCAATTTTGTGAATGCCGTTATCGACGAGGCTTCTTTTGACAAACTTGCCGGAGTAATCGACCGTGCACGCAAAGATAGCCAGGTCGAGATCATTCAGGGCGGCCATTACGACAAGAGCGAAGGATTTTTTATAGAGCCTACCATTTTGCTCACCACCGATCCGCATTATGTCACGATGGAAGAAGAGCTTTTTGGTCCGATTCTCACCATTTATGTTTACGACCACAACAAGTTTGACGAAATACTCGAAGTAATCGACAATACCTCCATTTATGCACTCACCGGAAGTATTTTTTCAAAAGACCGCTATGTGGTAGAGCACGCGATGAGACGGCTGAAACATGCTGCCGGCAATTTTTATATCAACGACAAGCCAACGGGTGCAGTCGTAAATCAGCAGCCTTTTGGCGGTGCACGCGGTTCGGGCACCAACGACAAAGCCGGCTCAATGATTAACCTGCTGCGATGGGTAAGCCCGCGCACCATCAAAGAATGCTTCCTGCCGCCGGTAAGTTATAAATATCCTTTTATGGAAGATTAGAGGATTTTCGATTGTATGTGATATCCAAAAATCGCCGGCTGTGTGCCGGCGATTTTTTTTCCCGCCTCCAGACTTAAAATCATCGTTATTCTTTTGACTTCCTGATCATACGGAATGACTGGATTAAAAAAAGCTGCCCCTAAGGACAGCCTTTTTTTTATAAATGAACAGATCAAAATCCATTGTTAGTCCAGCCGGTGCACTACCAGGCCGCTGCGCAGTTTGGGTTCAAACCAGGTAGTTTTGGGCGGCATAATGTTACCGGTGTCGGCGATGGTAATCAGTTGCTTCATCGACACAGGGAAAAGGGCAAATGCTGCTTTCATCTCGCCTGAATCGACGCGTTTTTGCAGTTCACCCAGTCCGCGTATGCCGCCCACAAAGTCGATGCGGTCGGAGGTGCGCAGGTCTTTTATGTCGAGTGGGTCGAGCACCAGATGCGAAAGTATGGTGACGTCGAGCACCCCGATAGGATCGTTGTCATCATAGGTTCCCTGACGCGCCGTCAGCGAGTACCATTTGCCCGCCATATACATGCTGAAGTTGTGCAGGCGGTTGGGTTTGTAAATTTCCTTTCCCACCTCAGTTACTTCAAAGTTCTCTTTGAGCATCTCCAAAAACGCTGCATCGCTCATTCCATTCAGATCAGTCACCACGCGGTTGTAGTCGATGATGGTGAGCTGATTGTCGGGGAAGTGTACGGCCAGGAAATAGTTGTATTCTTCTTTGCCGGTATGGTTGGGATTGTTGAGTTTTTTCTCATTGCCCACCAAAGCGGCGGCAGCGGTGCGGTGGTGCCCGTCGGCAACGTAGGTAGCAGGTATGGTGGCAAAAAAGCTGATAAGTTGGTCGATAACTTTTTTATCGTCAACCACCCAGAAGTGGTGGCCAAAACCGTCGTCGGCAGTAAAATCGTATTCGGCATCGTGTTCGCGTACCCATTTGGCAACTATCTCATCTATTTTGTCGTGGGCAGGATAGGTAAAAAACACCGGTTCCATGTTGGCGTTGGTGATGCGCACGTGTTTCATGCGGTCTTCTTCTTTCACTTTTCGCGTAAGCTCATGTTTTTTTATTACATTATTCAAGTAGTCATCCACGGCAGCACATCCCACCAGGCCATATTGCGTTTTGCCATTCATGGTTTGTGCATAAATATACAGATAGTCTTCTTTGTCGGGTGCCAGCCAGCCTTTGCTTAGGAAGGCTTCAAAATTCTCGCGTGCTTTGTCGTACACCTCCTGAGCGTAATGGTCGGTATCGGCAGGCAGATCAATTTCGGGTTTGATGATGTGAAGCAGCGAGTAGTCGTTGCCGCGTGCTTCCTCTCTGGCTTCTTCGGAGTTGAGGACGTCGTAAGGCCGCGAAGCCAGTTGTGCGGCTATTTCTTTGGGTGGGCGCAGCCCTTTAAAAGCTTTTAGTTGTGCCATATTTGTTATAGATAGAAATTTTAGTTTTTTAAAAAAATAAATGATTACCTCTCTTCATAGTTGGCGCTACGCTGCAACGAGCCGATCAGGGCGCCGATCATTTTGGTGAGTTCCATGAGCTGTCCGCGCGATTCGTCGCTGGACATTTCGGTGAGGTAGTTGAGTTTGTATGCCAATGCAGTATATACTACGCAGTCGCGGATTGAGCTTTTGGCCAGCTTGAGGTAATACACAAATTGTGGTTTGTTGCGCGAGGAGCCTTCGGCAATTTGCAATGCGATGGCCTGGGCGGTGGTGGTAAACTTAACGGTTAGATTTTGCATCTCATTTTCAGGAAAAAGAGTGCAAATTGAATGAACCCATTCCACATACTCCAATGCTTTGTGATATACCCTCAGGTCTTCAAACCTGAAGAATGTGAAATTCTTATCGACTTCTTCCATAGCTCATGTTTTTTTAGGGTTTAATACCAATAAGGTTTAAAAAAGCATCAGACCTGACAATGCCGGCATCATCAGGTCTGATGGGGATGCAAAAATAAAAACAATTATTTATTAACCTGAAAGGTTTTATCGCCTTTTTCGAAAAAGTTCACGATTTGCTTGGCTGCGGCAATACCTGCATTGATATTGGCTTCGGCGGTTTGAGCGCCCATTTTCTTTGGTGTAAAGAAACATTTGGCTTCAAACTTTGCCTTAAGATCGGCGGCATTGTCGGGAGCTATGTCAGAAAGATACGTAAAGTCGGGGCGTTTTTCGAATGTTTCCGTCAGGCCTTGTTCATCTATCACCTCTTTGCGGGCAGTGTTGATCAACACCGCATTTTTGGGCATTGTGGAAAGCAGTTGCCAGCCTATCGATTTTTTGGTTTTGTCGTTGGCGGGGATATGCAGCGAAACGTACTGACATTTGCTGTACAGCTCTTCCACGCTGTCGAGGGCTTTCACGCCGTCTTTTTCGATGTCTTCTTTTTTAACAAAAGGATCGAAGGCATACACTTCCATTCCAAAGCCTTTGGCGATATTAGCAACATATTTTCCAACGTTTCCATAGGCATGAATGCCAATAGTTTTGCCGCGCAGCTCGGTACCGCTCTTGCCGTTGTAATTGCTACGGGCGGCCATCACCATCATGCCAAAAGCCAGCTCGGCTACGGCGTTTGAGTTTTGACCGGGCGTGTTCATTGCCACAATACCTTTTTCGGTGGCGGCGGCCAGGTCGATGTTGTCGAAGCCTGCACCTGCTCTTACGATGATTTTGAGTTTAGGGGCATCTTCTATTACTTCGCGGCTGGCAATGTCGCTTCGGATGATCATCGCATCGGCATCTTTAGCAGCTTCGGTAAGCTGCGCAACGTCGGTGTATTTTTCGAGCAGCGCCAGTTGGTAGCCGGCTTTTTCGACGATTTCGCGGATGGCATCTACAGCCTCACTGGCAAAAGGTTTTTCGGTTGCAACCAATACTTTTTTCATAATTATTCCTTTCTTTTTATGCTTTTGTTTTTTCAAATTCCTGCATGGCGTTCACCAGTGCTTTTACACTTTCCTCGGGCAGTGCATTGTAGGTGGAAGCGCGGAAGCCGCCTACCGAGCGGTGACCTTTCAGGCCAACGAGTCCGCGTTCTGAAGCAAAGGTGAGAAAATCCTTTTCGTGTGCTTCAAAGCCTTCGTTCATCACAAAACATATGTTCATCAGCGAGCGGTCTTCTTTAGCTACGGTGCCTTTGAACATGGGGTTGCGGTCTATTTCGTCGTAAAGCAGGTTGGCTTTGCGGATATTAATTTTTTCCATTGCGGCAACGCCACCTTGTGCTTTGAGCCACTTCAAGGTTTGCAGGGCAGCAAATACGGGAACTACCGGCGGGGTGTTAAACATCGATTCTTTGTCGATGTGCGTCTGGTAGTTGAGCATGGTGGGGATGGTGCGGCCGGTTTTGCCCAGCATGTCGTTGCGGATGATCACGAAAGTAACGCCGGCAGGAGCCAGGTTTTTCTGCGCGCCACCATAAATCAAAGCATATTTGGAGACATTAATCGGACGGCTGAAAATATCCGACGACATATCGGCAACCAACGGAATGCCTACTTCCAGGTCTTTGCGTATTTCGGTTCCATAGATGGTGTTGTTGGTGGTAATGTGGAAATAGTCGGCATCCTGAGGGACCTTATAATCTTTGGGAATGTAATTGAAGGTCTTGTCTTTGGAAGATGCTACTTCCACAACTTCACCAAAGTTCTTAGCTTCTTTCAGTGCTTTCGAAGCCCATTCGCCGGTGTTCAGGTAGGCAGCCTTTGATTTCATCAGGTTGTAAGGCAGCATAGCAAACTGCAGGCTGGCGCCGCCGCCCAGGAATATCACGGAATAACCTTCCGGGATGTTCAGCAATTCTTTAAACAGGGCCGTGGCTTCGTCCATTACAGCAACAAACTCTTTGCTGCGGTGCGAAATCTCCATCAGCGATAAGCCGGAGCCGGCAAATTCCTGAATGGCTTTGATGGTTTCGTCGATGGTGAATTGTGGCAGAATGGAGGGTCCTGCATAGAAGTTGTGTTTTTTCATAACCAAATACGTGTTTTAAAATTTATAAAATGAATGAGTAGAATTTGCATAAAAATTACCGGGCAAAAGTATAATATTTTGCTACGGAACGCGCTGCATTGGTATAACAGAACCTTTCTAAAATAGCGGGTTTTGGACAATTCTTATGGCTTTACGCCGATATCCATAACCAGGGTGTACCGGGGTTAGAATTTGTAAGCGGAGGAGGGTTGCAAAATGATAATAGAACGAAGTTCAGGAAAGATCAGATTTAATCTCTGAGACATCCGTTTTGTTGATTTTCTTCAATCGGTAAGGCTATTTTAAAATTGTAATCCATCAACTAAAAAGCCTATTTTTGCCGGCGTTATGGTGACCAAAAATCTGCACGTTGCAGAGAGGTCATAATAGGGAATCCTGTTGAAGTCAGGAACAGTACCCGCTGCTGTAAGCTCTCAAAAATCTTTTTGCCGAATCCACATGCCACTGTTGGTGATAATAGAAATCCAATGGGAAGGCGCCGGCCAAAAAGGGAGCAAGTCAGAAGACCTGCCATAGCCAATACAACATTCAAAAGCTTTCGGGATAAAGGTTTAGAATAAATAGACTGTACGCCACTTTATTTATTCCCATCAGTTTTCCGCAAGTTTTAAGATGATGCAGCATAACAATATGCTCATCAGTAATTCTTAAAACATGAACGCAAAGAGTACGATGTCGGTTTGGGGTGCAGGATGCACAGCAGCGTCGGGGCGCAATGGCGCCCGCAGTAGGTGTGGCGCGTTGTTTCCTCAGGTGACCAGTCTCCTTTTGCTGGCATTGGTGTGGCTTTGCTTTGCGCAAAATGGGCAGGCGCAAATGATTTTGGACACCGTTCCCTTACAACTGGTGGAGATTCAAAGCCAACGGTACGACCGATCGGCAGGATACAAAACCCTCGTGATAGATTCCGCAACTATGCGCGCTCATGCTGCGGGCAGCCTTGCAGAATTGCTCACGGCCTCCACTTCGTTATTTGTAAAAAGCTACGGACAAGGCACATTGGCTACAACTTCTATCCGTGGCGCTTCGGCGGCGCACACACAGGTAATTTGGAATGGCATCACCATCAATTCGCCCATGCCCGGCCAAACGGATTTTTCCATGGTTCCTGTTTTATTTATCGACCGTGCCGACGTTTATTACGGTGCCGGGTCGGCGCGCTTTTCGTCGGGCGGGCTGGGTGGAAGCATTGTGCTTAATACCGTCCCCGATTGGCCAAACAAGTTGCGCGTGGATGTGCAGCAGCAGGTGGGTAGTTTCTCAACCTTTCAATCCAATGCACTCGTCGAAACCGGCAACCAGCGCCTTCAGCTCTCTACCCGAATCCTGCACAACCAATCCAAAAATGATTATCCTTATCTGAATATTGGCGCAAGCCGAACCAACCCGCCCACCGAGCATCGCTACAATGCCGGCTGGCAACAGACCGGTTTGCTGCAACAGGCCTTCTATCGCCCCCACGACAACACCACACTTTCGCTGCGCCTTTGGGTGCAGGACAACGCTCGCAACCTGCCGCCCAACATGCTGGTACAAGTGCCCGAAAATAATGAGTCATATCAGGAAACCAACGTGCGCGCTGTGGCAGGCGCAGTGCATTATTTTGGTAAATCCAAGCTAACCCTGCAGAGTGGCTTCATGCACAGCCTTTCGAAATATGAAAATATTATCTCCTTTATTAATACCCATAACCGGATTTCGTCGTCGCTCAACGAGGCTGGCTATACTTACCAAAGCGCCGAAAGTCTGCTTTTTACTGTTACCGGGAAGTTTGATTACCATCAGGTAGATTCCGAAAACTATGCGCAATTGCAGCAGCGTCGGCAGGGATCGCTTACGGCAAGTGGTTTTTATACTCCGTGGCCACAATTGCAGCTCAACCTGCTGGTGAGGCAGGAGGCCATCGACGATACTTGGGCGCCTGTATCTCCGGCGGCTGGTTTTAATTATCAACCATTTCATAGCTTTCCGCTAAAGGTAAAAGGAAACATGGCCTTGAACTTCCATGCGCCGTCGCTCAACGACCTTTATTGGTCGCCGGGCGGCAATTCGGATTTAAAAAATGAAACGGGCTACACCGTTGAAGCTGCTTTGGGGTGGGATGAAAAATACAGCAATGTTTCACTGGAAGCCGAAGCTGGCTGGTTTTATTCCGATATTGACCAGTGGATCGTGTGGCAGCCCGACCCGGTGTTTAGCTATTGGACAACTCAAAACCTCAGAAATGTTGTGGCCAAAGGTATTGAGGCACGGCTGGCGTTGAGGTCGAAAACGCAAAATGTTGCCTGGTCGCTTTCGCTAAATTACAGTTTTACCTCCGCCACCAACCGCAGGCCGCTTTCGCTAAATGACCTCTCCGTAAACCGGCAGGTAATTTATGTACCCGATCATGTAATGAATGCCAATGCGAGCCTTGCCTGGAAAGGATTTACAATAAACTATTTTGCTAATTATACCGGTCGTCGCTACACCACCAGCGACAACAGCCGCTACCTGCCACCATTTTTTACAAGTGATGTGCAACTGAAAAAAAGTTTCCCACTCGGCACTTCGGCGCTTGAAGTGGGTGTGGCTGTTAATAATATTGGCGCTGCCAACTACCAGCTCATCGCCTGGCAGCCCATGCCGCTAAGGAATTATTCTTTTTTTATTAAATATTTATTCTCAAAATGATGACAATGATTTACATGAAAATCCAATTTTATCGAAACCTGCTGCTGATAGCTGCCCTGGCTTTTGCATTTGCCGGCTGCGACAACGACGGGGGCGAAGTAATCCCGGAGCCGCCTTATAGTCCGTATCTTAGCAATGGCGTTTTTGTGCTCAACGAAGGCAACTTCGGAAGCGGCGATGGTTCGCTGTCGTTTTTAAACCTCGACAGCCTGAAAATGTCGAACGATATTTTTTATAATAAAAATCAGCGTCCGCTGGGCGACGTGCCTTTGTCGGCCATGCTGCTGGATAGCACCGTTTGGATTGTGGTAAACAATTCGGGGCGTATTGAGGTGGCGCATCGCCGCGATCTGGCATCGGTGGCCACCATGAGTGGCATGACGTCACCCCGCCACATTCTTCCGCTGCCCGATGGCCGCGCCTATGTGAGCGATTTTGCAAGTCCTGCAATTCACATCATCGACCTGACCAACTACTCGCTCACCGGAAGCGTCCCTGTTAATCAATCCACCGAAGCATTGGTGCTTACCGCCGGAAAGGTTTTTGCTGCCTGTTGGTCGAGCTATGGTTTTGAAGGTTATAGTAATAATAAGGTGTTGGTAATCGATCCGGTCACCAATAGCTTAATCGATTCGGTGATGACCGGCAAAGAGCCACAGTCGATGGTGGTGGACAAAAACGAAAAGCTCTGGGTGCTTTGCAGCGGTGGCTTTATGGGCGACGAGCAGCCGACCCTTTACCGGATAAATCCGCAATCGCTGGATGCTGAGAAAATTTACGCTTTCGCCGACACCGCCACTTCGCCTGCCTCGCTTTGCACAAATGGCAATGCCGATTCGCTATTCTTTATCAATGGTGGGATTTATGCAATGTCCATCAGCGATGCTGTTTTACCCGGCCAGCCACTAATTGCCTCCGATGCACATTTATTCAACGCGTTGGCAGTGCATCCCGAAACATCCGAAATTTTTGTTACCGACGCCATCGACTATCAGCAAAAAGGTTTGGTGCTACGTTATCGTGCCAACGGAACCCTGATAGATGAATACCGCGCCGGCATTGTTCCCGGCAGGATGGCTTTTACTTCGAGATAAAGTGTTTTTTTGATTGTGATAAATACATCTTTGTACAAATCAGGATTTATGGAATTGTGGGCATTACGCGAATTATTTATTGCTACTTCCATCATGTGGTATTTCGTGTTTGTCAATTCTGTCCGTCACTATACGCCATTGATTTTGGATACAACTAATTTTTCCTGGTTTTTTTCAGGATGTTTTTCTCATCGGTGTTTAGCTTTCGTTGGAGTTTTTTCACATCCTCTGCAGGAGGCAGGTTTTCGGGTACAATACCTCTTTGGGTAAGCATATTGCGCACAGCAAGGTTATTATCCACATGCTCATTTTCTATAGCATTTTGTCCTTTCAGGTCTTTGCTTTGCACATTTAGCCCGGTCATTTCAGCAGCAAGGTCTTTTGCTTTGATGGCAATGGTTGGCAAGAAGTCGGCTACCGGTCTGTTATTAGGTGTGCCCATTTTACGTTTCAACATCATGGTATTCAGCCGAAATAATGCCTGGTCGCCTTTGGAACGAATAATAGCAAATCCCTGTGAGTCAACTCCTCTTTCGTAAAGTATTCCCGAAAGTTTTTTTTCGGTATGGCTTAATTTTTATCGAGCTTTAACCCGTTCAAATTCCAGCAATCTTTTTTCGACTATCTCAGCTCTGCGGGTCTGAACGGCAAAGTAATTCTGAGCAAATGCAATTTCCTCTTTGCGGCTGTCGCCATTCTGGGCAATCAGGTAACAGGCATAACGGGTTAGCAGTATATCCACAACCTCCTTTTCTGCGCCTGAACCAATGGACACCATCTTCCTGACGTCAGGAAAATGGTCTTCGATGATTTCCCCGGCATTTTCGCAGGTGTCTTTGGCTTTGCTTATAACCTTATCAAAGTTTTCCCATTTGCTGTAACCGAGTAGTTTCTGTAACTCACGGGCACTCCAGCATTCGATTCCCTCAAAAATGATAGCTGCAGCTTCAAATTGCTGAAATAGCAGTTTTATTTCTTCTGTTTTCATAATCGTTATCCGTACTTCAAGGCTAAGCGTTTTTTAACATTGCCGTCAAAAGTAATAATTTTAACCCTTTTAAACTTATTAAAATAAATCGGCTTAGTCGCACTATTTGTTTATTTTTGCAACCAAATTATTAAAACAATAAAACTTATGGAAACAATAGCTGATGTAACCCTTCAGGAAGGAATGACCTTCGAAGTTGGCCTGAATGGCCACAAATTTATGATAGATGCCGACGAGAAAGTTGGCGGCAAAAATCTGGGGCCTCGTCCCAAAGCGCTGACGCTGGCATCGCTGGGCGGCTGCACCGGGATGGATGTAATTTCTATCCTGCGCAAAATGCGCATCGAACCCGAATATTTCAACGTTGCCGTGGGCGCCGAGATGACCGATGAGCATCCTAAGTATTACCACAAGATTCACATCATCTACTCTTTTAAAGGCAAAGATTTGGAAATGGACAAACTCGAAAAGGCTGTAAATCTTTCGCAGGAGCGCTATTGCGGTGTGTCGGCAATGCTTGGCAAAGCTGCTGCCATTACGAGCGAAATTAAAATCCTGGATTAAAGGGACTGGGGGATGCGGTCTTTGGGAATAAAAGACTTTATCCCCATTTTTTTTACTCTTAGTAGAATTTTTCAATTAGTAAACCAGCCTTATTACCTTGTTCATTTTATCGCCGAATCACCTCAATGAGTTCGCTGAGAATCATCGAGGTGGCGCCCCATATCAGTCGGTTATCGATGAAGAAGCAGGGCACGTCGGCAGTGTAGTTGGCGCCGGTGACGGTGCGTGTTTTTATGGCGTTGGGGTGCAGTAGGTCGTCGAGTTTTACGGTGAAAATTTCCTGAACTTCCACTGGGTCGGGCACAAAGTGTGGCTCATCGGTGAGGTAACCTACAAAAGGATGCACCAGAAAATTACTTGGCGGGATGTACAAATCCGAGAGCTGCCCAAGTACCTGAATATTTTCTGCAGGGATACCGGTTTCTTCCTCCGTTTCGCGGAGGGCAGTCTGGCAGGTGTCGGCATCGGTGATTTCGGCGCGCCCTCCCGGAAAGGCAATCTGGCCGCTGTGCACACCATTATAAAAAGGCCGCTGAATAAACACCAGGCGCAGGTCGCGGGCTTGTTCAAAAAATAGTGCCATCACACTGCTGGGCGTGGCTGCCGAAATATCTGGATTGGCAGGGTAGCGCCGGCGTATCTCCGGCATTAGCCGCTGATGTGCGTTGGTACCGGGAAGTGGCTCGCCAAGCTGCTGTTGCAGCCGCGTAATAAATGATTGAATTTTGTGGTTCATATCCGCCGACAAAAATATAAAATCGCAGGCTTTCCTAATTTTATTGATTAATTTTGTCGGAATTCACAAAAAACAGCTATCATTGTCTTTTGCAAAAAAAACAAGATTAACATGCTTAAAGAACACGCAAAACAGGCAGGCCAAACTAAAGAAGTAGCAGTTGACGAGCATAGGCTGATACTTTACAACGACGAACATCACACCTTCGACTACGTGATAGAAGCGCTGATAGAGGTTTGTAATCACGATCCCGTGACTGCTGAGCAGCTTACGCTGATTGTGCATTACAAAGGCAAATGTGCTGTAAAAAATGGAGAACTAAACGAGCTTAAGCCGCTCTGTACGGAGCTTACCGGCAGAGGTTTAACGGTGAGCATTAAATAAATAAATTTCAGGCTATGTCGTGGACGATCATCCTGGTACTGATCCTTGTAGGATTGTTATTTCTTATTCTCGAAATTCTGGTGGTGCCCGGCACCACAGTGGTGGGCATAGTAGGCTTCATCCTGATGGCCATTGGCATCTGGCAAACCTATGCTTTTCATTCCACCACCACCGGGCATTATGTATTGGCCTCCACGTTGGTGCTTTCGATTGCGGCGGTGGCACTCTCGCTGCGATCAAAGACCTGGGATCGCGCCATGCTACACACCGAACTTGATGGGCGCGCCAATATGCGCGATCTGGCCAAAATAAATATCGGCGACGAAGGCATTTCCATTTCACGGCTTGCGCCAATGGGCAAAGCACTTATCAACGACGAATACTACGAAGTAAGCAGCCCCGGCGAGTTTATCGACGAAGGAAAAGCCATAGTTATCACCAAAATTGAACACAAAAAAATATTTGTCAAACTTAAATAAATCACTTCATGGAATCAAATGCATTAATAATTATTGCCATCGGAATTGCCTCCATCTTCGGATTGTGGGTAATACTCTATTTTGTGCCGGTAGGCTTGTGGTTTTCGGCGCTGGTGTCGGGAGTCCGTATCTCATTGCTTCAGCTCATCCTCATGCGCTGGCGTAAAATAAAACCGGAGGTGATCGTCAACAGTCTGATAGCTGCCACCAAAGCCGGATTAAAACTAAACCGCAACGAGCTGGAGGCCCATTATCTGGCAGGAGGCCGGGTGCAATCGGTAGTTACAGCACTTATCTCTGCCGACAAAGCCAACATGGAGCTTGATTTTAAATCGGCTACCGCCATCGACCTTGCCGGCCGCGACGTGTTTCTTGCTGTGCAAATGTCGGTGAACCCGAAAGTGATCAATACGCCCCCGGTAGCGGCTGTAGCCAAAGATGGCATTCAGCTTATCGCAAAAGCCCGGGTTACTGTGCGTGCCAACCTGAAACAGTTGGTGGGAGGCGCCGGCGAAGAAACCATCCTGGCGCGTATTGGCGAAGGTGTGGTGTCGTCGATTGGCTCGGCCGATTCACACAAAAAAGTACTCGAAAACCCTGATTCCATCTCACGCGTGGTGCTCGAAAAAGGCCTCGACTCCGGGACGGCTTTCGAAATTCTTTCGATAGACATTGCCGACATTGATGTAGGTAAAAACATCGGAGCTGTTTTACAAATGGATCAGGCCAATGCCGATAAAAACATTGCCCAGGCCAAAGCCGAAGAGCGACGTGCCATGGCCGTAGCTACCGAGCAGGAGATGAAAGCCCGTGCACAGGAAGCCCGCGCTAACGTAATCCAGGCCGAAGCAGAAATTCCTAAGGCTATTGCCGAAGCTTTCCGCAGCGGAAACCTTGGGATAATGGATTATTACAAATTTGAAAATATAAAAGCCGACACCCGCATGCGTGAATCTATCTCCATGCCACCTGAGCAAGGTGCACAGCGCAAAGGATCGGCAAAAGGAGATCAGAAATAAGAAATTTCTTCGATTGCTTGTTCAAAAATCCTATGCAAAAAGCCCGCAAACATTCTGCGGGCTTTTGTTATTTTAGGTTGTTTGTAAAAAATCAAAAAAATAATACTTACCGGAAATGCTTTGCGTTTGATCACTGATTTTTAAAATTTTAATACCAAAACGCCCCAACATACAATGACCGAAGCTGACGAAAAGGAGATTGCTGCGAAGTTTGAAAAGCTGAAACGCTCTTGTATTCAATCTACTACTACTGATTGTTCATTGCTCAACAATGCCTTTGCCTATGCCAGCAATTTGTATGGCGACCAGCTTCACGAAAGCGGTGAATTAAAAATTTTGCAAAGTATCAATGTGGCCACCATCGTTTCGTCAGAGATAGGCTTGCAGCTTATTTCGGTAATTGCCGCCCTGCTGCATGATGCCATCGAGAGCTTCGACACCGACACGGCAACGTTGGAAAACCAGTTTGGACCCGAAGTGACTGCCATCGTTAAAGGTTTCAAAAAAATTTCCTCAATACATTCCGAAAAAGTAAGCCTCCAATCGGAGAATTTCCGAAGCTTATTTTTGAGTAGTGTTGATGATGTGCGTGTAATTTTTATAAAAATGGCGCACCGGCTCTACGACATGCGCAATTACCACAAGCTGCCGGAGCGATTCAAAAAATGGTATCTCGACGATGTTCAATACCTCTACATTCCTATTGCCCACAGGCTGGGATTGTATCAGATAAAAGCTGAACTTGAAGACCATGCCTTCCGTTACACCAATCCGATGGATTACACCATGATAGCGTCGCGCCTGAAGGAGAGCAAACTGGAGCAGGAACGCTATATCGAAAAATTTTCAAAGCCCATCATCGAGGTACTCAATCAGGAAAATATTCCTTTTGAGATAAAAAGCCGCGCCAAGACCATCACCTCTATAAAAAAGAAAATGGATATTCAGGGTGTGGACATCGATCAGGTGTACGATCTTTTTGCTATCCGCCTTATCCTTACAGGCTGCATGTCGCCTGATGACGAACATTTTGTGGCCGGATTTCAGCACGACCTCGAAATTTATGGCGACCCACGCCAGATGCGCAAAGCACGCCGCGAGAAAAGTAGCGAGACCTCCCGCGCCGATGAAAGCGAAGATGTGGCTGACGAACAAGTCGCAGAAAAAGAGGTAAAGCTGGCTGAACTGAAAAATTTTGAGGAGCGACGCAAAAGATATATCGCTTTGATGGACAACGAAAAAACTGCCTGCTGGCGTGTTTATTCATTGATAACCAACATTTACACCCCCAATCCAAAGCGACTCCGCGATTGGATTTCGACGCCCAAGACCAGCGGCTACGAATCGTTGCATACCACTGTGCTCGGCCCTGCCGACAGATATGTGGAGATACAGATACGCACCAGCCGTATGGACGATGAAGCCGAGAGAGGTGTGGCTGCCCACTGGCGTTATAAAGAGTCGGCTTACGGCAAAAATATCGACGCGTGGATGAGCGACGTGCGCAACGTGCTCGAAAATATGGGTGCCCAACAGCTCGACGATGGCAGTGCTTCCAAAATCCATCTTACCTCCGACAAAATTTATGTTTTTACCCCCGACGGCGATTTGCGTGAGCTGCGCATCGGAGCAACCCTACTCGATTTTGCCTTCGACATACATACCGACCTGGGTAGCAAATGTACCGGTGGCAAAGTGAATGGCAAAGTAGTACCCATCCGGCACGAGCTTCAAAATGGCGACAGAGTAGAGATAATCACTGCCAAGCGTCAAAAACCCAACATCGACTGGCTGAAATATGTGGTAACTTCCAAAGCCAAAGCCCGTATCAGCAGGGCGCTGCGCGAAGATAAATTCAAGGAGGCGGAGCATGGAAAGGAAACGCTGATGCGCAAATTCAAAAACTGGAAGATTGAATTTAGCGATCAAAACATCAATAAAATTACCAAGCATTACGGTTTTAAGAAGCCCATCGACCTTTATTTTCAAATCGCCACCGGAAAAGTTGATCTGCTCGATGTGAAGCAGCTCTTTACGGAACCACAGGAGGCAGGTGGCAAAAATCAGACGGGCACCGAAACTTTTGAGCTTACCGAGGAACTTATAGAGTCGCAATCAGAAAAAGACCAGGGTTATATTCTCATCGAAGCTGGCGTTACCAACCTCAACTACTCGCTGGCCAAATGCTGCAATCCCATAGCCGGCGACCGGATTTTTGGTTTTGTTACGGTAAATCATGGTATCAAAATCCATCGCTACGACTGCCCCAACGCTCCACAAATGCACCATCGATATCCTTATCGTATCATCAAGTCGCGATGGAAAGAAAGTATGAGCCGGCACTTTTTCGTTTCCAACCTCCGCATTCTGGGTCTCGACCGCATGGGGCTGCTCAACGACATCACCAAAGTTATCACCAACGATTTAAAAGTAAACCTCAAAGGGATGAGCTTCAAAACCGAAGGCAACAATTTTGAGGGAAACGTAAAGGTACAGGTACGCGATGTGGAGCATCTGGCTTTTCTCAAGCTCAAGCTCCTCAAGGTAAAAGGTGTGACCCGCGTGGTAAGATTCGAATAGAGAGTCATCTTGTTCGGATTAAAAACAAAGATTTTCCTTTCGCTGACGCATGTGCGACAGAGAAATCTCTATAGGTAGGCTTTATAGACTGATTGTTTCTAACGGACAGGCTCTATATAATCTTGATTTTTTCCCAGTTCAAAATTTTGTAAAAATCATACTCTTCGGGATTTTCAAGGATTTCGGCGGCAGCGGCGTAGTCTTCGTCGGTGATGTATTGGTGATTGAAACTGTAAACCATCTGTGATTTCTGTGAGTTGATATTTACCAGTCGCGGGCGTACTTTACCGTTTTCATCTTCCACATCTTTGAGATAAAGCGGCGCGATGTCGCCCTTAGGATCGGCAGTAACCATGCAGCCGGAAACGCCCTGGTCGAAGAGTTTTTTTACACCCATTCCAAGCAGCGCGCAGTAAACCAGATCGAAACCAACGGGCGGCACACACCGAAGCTCGTAGCCTAATTCCACCGGACGGCTTTTTATCTTTAGACCGAGGCGTTTCAGTTCGCGTTGGGTAAGTATGTTAAAGATGTGGGCTTTGCTCACGTTGCCCAATTCGGGGTGGCCATGCTCGTCGTAGGTAAAATTGATGCCGGTACTCTCGATTTCGGCATCCGACATAAAATGGAAAACTCCTTCGCTGATCATCACCGCGCCATAAGAGATGCCCAAAATTTTGCGCTTTACCATTGCCGAGATAATCAGTTTGACGATTTTACGAATGGTTAGGTCTGTTTTGTTGAACATCTCCGGGATAATGATCATGGGGTAGTGGCAGGCTGCGCCTATGCCAAATGCCAGATGCCCGGCCTCGCGTCCCATGGCAGCGACGATAAACCAATTGCCGCTGGTCCGCGCATCTTCGTAAACTGTTTGTGCTATGCGTACGCCTTCCTGCTTGGCCGATTCGTAGCCAAAAGTTGGCGAGCCTTCGGGCAGCGGCAGGTCGTTGTCGATGGTTTTGGGCACATGAATGTTTTGGATTTTGATATTGTTGGCCGCCAGAAATTTGGAGATGCGGTTGGCGGTGGAGGCGGTATCGTCGCCACCAATGGTTACCAACAATTTTATATTGTTTTTGGCGAAAAAGTCGGTTCGAAACTCGCTGTCCTTAGGTTTGTGCCGGTTCATTTGCAATGCCGAACCACCCATTTTATGAATTTTGTCGGCCTGCTCAAAGTCGATGTCTTCCATTTTGGGATTGTCGGCGAAGAGGCTTTTGTATCCGTCGTGTAGCCCGATGACACGGTACCCGCTTTGCAGAAATACCTTAGCGATGGTGCTGATGACCGTGTTGATGCCAGGTGCCGGGCCGCCGCCGGCGAGAATTGCTATTGCGTCTTTCATTGTTCGTTTTATTGTTTTTTAATATTTTAAATCGTTAATCGTCAATCGTTAATCGTCAATCGTCAATCGTTAATCGTCAATCGTTAATCGTCAATCGTTAATCGTAAATCGTCAATCGTAAATCCGAAATCGTTAATCGTTAATCGTCCATCGTTAATAGTCCATCGTTAATCGTAAATCGTTAATCGTCAATCGTAAATCCGAAATCGTAAATCGTTAATCGATAATCGTCCATCGTTAATCCGAAATCTTAAATCCGAAATCGTAAATCGTAACTCGTTACAATCCCAGGCTTTGGCTCACCAGTTCGGCGATGTCGAGGTTTTGCATAGTTTCTTCTTTGTTTTTATATTTGATGCCATCGGTCATCATCACCATACAGAACGGGCAGGCGGTGACTACAATGTCGGCCTGTATTTCGATGGCGTCTTCGATGCGCTCGATGAAAACTTCCTTGTTGCCCTTTTCGGCTTCTTTAAACATCTGTCCGCCACCAGCACCACAACAAAGCGCAAAGCTCCTGTTGCGCTGCATTTCGGCAGGAGTTCCGGCTACCGATTCAATCACGCGGCGCGGCGCTTCGTATTCGCCATTGCCACGACCGAGGTAGCAAGGATCGTGGAAAGTAATTTTGCGACTGGCAAATTTGTCGCTGCCGGGTTTCAGGGTTCCTTCAGAAATCAACTTTTGCAGAAACTGCGAATGATGCCACACCTGGTAGTTGCCACCAAAGTCGGGATATTCGTTTTTGAAAGTGTTATAATCGTGGGGGCAGCAGGTGATAATCTTTTCTACTTCGTACATCTTAAAGGTTTCGATGATCTGAAATGTCTGCATTTGGTAAAGCATCTCGTTGCCGGCGCGGCGTGCGGAGTCGGCTGTATCGGTTTCTTCTTCGCCCAGCAGCCCATAGTCGATGCCCAGATGGTTGAGGATTTTTACAAACTCACGGCTCACTTTTTTATACCTATCGTCAAAAGCGCCCGATGAGCCAATCCACACAAGATATTCGGGCTTGCGACCGCTGGCTTGCAGCTCTGCCATCACAGGCACTTCCAGATCGACTTCCGTTGCCCACTTTAGTCGGTCTTCGGGCGGAAACTGCCACGGAGCGCCGTTATTTTCGATATTGGTAAACATGCTGTTGAGTTCGCCCGGAGCTGCCGATTCTTCCATAAATAAGTAGCGACGCATATCCACAATGAGTGTGGGATGATTGATATTGATGGGACATTCTTGTGCGCAGGCATTGCAGGTAGTACACGCCCATAGTTCTTCTTCTGTTATGTAATCGCGTATCAGCGCGCGTCCGTCGTCGTAGTCTTTGCCTTGCTGTACCAGCAACGGGCCTATTTCTTTCATGCGGGCACGTGTGTCCATGATGATCTTGCGCGGCGAGAGCAGCTTGCCGGTTATGTTGGCCGGACATACGGACGTGCAGCGTCCGCACTCGGTGCACGAGAGTGAGTCGAGGTAGTTTTTCCAGGTAATATCCTGTATGTCTTTTACGCCAAAGCGTTCTATTTCTTCTTCGGTGTCGGCGGTGGGAGCAGCAGCTTGTGGATCGAGCATGAGTTTTATTTCGCGCGTTACGCTCTCCATGTTGTCGAGTTTGCCAAGTGGCTGCAAGCGGCTAAGGAAAACGTTGGGCACCGACATAAAAACATGGAAATGCTTGGAATAGGGCAGTGCGTTGGCAAAGACAAAAATGGTGACGATGTGTGCCCACCAATAAAAATGAAACCAGAAATTAGCGGAAGCAAAATTTACATGATGAACGTCCACAAACCAGCCCATCAGCAATCGGCTTACAGGATACACGCCCTCGGCATTGTTGGGATGAAGCACCAGGTAATAGGTGTTCATGCCCAGCAGCGATACCATCAGAAACAGGATGGCGAGCAGCGCCAGGTTGGCGTCGATCTTTGAGATTTTTTTCATCTCAATACCTTTAAACCTGTGGATGTGCATCGCCAGGCGGCGCACCAGGAAGGCAATGATGGAAACGCCTACCAGCAGCCCAAAAATGTCGCCGCTTGCCATCATAAAATCGTAAAACCATCCCAGAAAAGCCAACGATTTATCCACTCCAAACAGCCCGTCGATCACCATTTCGATGGAACCAAAGGCTACAATCATAAAGCCCCAGAAGACCAGGGCGTGCGCCAATCCTACCAGCGGAAAACGAAAAATTTTGGTTTGTCCGATGGCTACCTTTAGCATGATGCCGATTCGCTTAGGGATGTCGCCGATAGGGAAGGGGCGCGTGAGCCGGAAGTAAGCTGCGATTTTGGAGGCGGTGTAGCCAAAAATGCCAATGGTGAGCAGAAAAACGATGGTAAAGATGACCTGGTGTGTCATGATTTTGATGATTAGTTACAATACTTTTTTAAAGGCTACAATATTAAGTATTTACAGCATATCATCGCCAGCAAAATGTAGGGCGGGTTTTTATCATTTTCATAATAAAGGGCTTACATTTTTAATTTAAAAGCAGTGTAAATTGTGATTGATGGTAATTTGTTGTAATTGGTGGTAATTGATGGTAATTTGTTGTAATTGATGGTAATTTGTTGTAATTGGTAGTAATTGATGGTAATTGGTAGTAATTGGTAGTAATTGGTAGTAATTGGTGGTAATTGGTGGTAATTGGTTGTAATTGGTGGTAAATGGTAAATTGATGGTAATTTGTTGTAATTGGTGGTAATTTGTTGTAATTGGTGGTAATTGGTTGTAATTGGTGGTAATTTGTTGTAATTTGTTGTAATTGGTGGTAATTGGTTGGAATTGATGGTAATTGGTTGGAATTGATGGTAATTTGTTGTAATTGGTAGTAATTGATGGTAGTAATTTGGCGGATTTACAACTTCAGTATCAATGGTGTTTTCTTTATAAAATCCATTTTCTTATCAAAGATTCGGATTCTTAACGAAGCCAAGGCCAAGTAACAGTATCTCATCTTCGGAAAGTGGACTAAGGCGTCGTTCTTTGCTAATGTTAAGCCGGCTCGATAGTATGCCAAAACCGTTGTTGATGTTGGTATATTCAGGTTTGTCCTGCACCAGGCTGTTCGATGGGCCGTTAACGCGCATGTAGGTGTCGTATTCTATTCCGGCTGCTGCCACCATAAAATCTACTGTGCCACATATCCGCTTGCCGCTATAGTCGCGGGGTTTGATGGTGTTGTTGATAAAAGCGTAAAACCCGTCGTTGTTTACTTCGATTGATTGTGATCCGGTTCCTGATAAATCTTCCGCAAACTGAACAGGCAATAACCAATCGATGTATTTAGCAATAGTATCGGTGGTGCCAGCAGGAAGTTCAGCATAATGAAACCGGATGGAAGGTTGATAGCGTTTACCGTTTTTAGCGTTGTTCCAGGCAAGCTTTGTGGTAAAGCCGGGAGCAAAATACTGCTTGCCGCCCCCAGGGGGGTTAGTGATAGCGAAGTCGCTGATGAGTTTCGTTTGCCCAGTAATCTCACGGCCATTGGTGGTGTTGCGGATCATCAGCGAATAGCTTAGAGCCGGGTCGAGTTGGGTAGTAGCTTTGTACACCAGCATGTAGGGATTGTAAAAAGTGCCCGTATCTTTATTGTTAATAGTAATGGTGTCGAAATTGATTTCCTGCACCACCTGGTTGCTGTTCAAATTGATGCCTTGTAGTTTAACCTCCAGCACTCCACCATAGCTCGACGAATCTGCAATCTTTGCAATTTCGAGCGCGTTGCCACCCAAAAAAGCTTTGTTGATGCGCAGGTAATGTACGTCGTCCTGCTGGTTGAGCAGCCCATAAACGATGGTGATTTCTTCCCAGTCGGCATTGATGTCAACATCAGTTTCGCACGAGGTAAAGGCGATAGACAAAGGGATAAGGAGCAGCAAGAGTAGTTTTTTCAGCATAATGTAGCAGTTCAATTACAGTAGTAATCAGGTGTTGTTATCAGGAACTTTGTAGTTTTGCAAATTAACAAAAAGCCTAACGGCACTGTTTATGATTTATTATTGCGCGCAAGCGTTGCGAACCATAACAGCAAAAAAACACGAAAGAAATGAACGAAGAGCGCGGACAAAAGCGGTCGGAGTACCGCAAAATTACTACCCATGTGCTTCAGGAGATGAAGCTGAAAAATGAAAAGATAGCCATGCTTACCGGATACGACTTTTCGATGGCCGGTATCCTCGACAGCGCCGGCATCGACGTAATTCTTGTAGGCGATTCTGCTTCCAACGTTATGGCCGGCTACACCACCACTTTGCCTATTACGCTCGATCAGATGATTTACCACGCCTCCTCTGTGATGCGTGCCGTAAAACGTGCATTGGTGGTGGTGGATTTACCCTTTGGAACCTATCAGGGCAACAGCAAGGAGGCGCTGCATTCGGCCATTCGTATTATGAAAGAGTCAGGTGCAAACGCCATAAAAATGGAAGGCGGGCGTGAAGTGCTCGAAAGCGTCGATCGTATTCTTTCGGCTGGCATCCCGGTGATGGGGCATCTTGGCCTTACACCACAATCGATACATAAATTTGGAACTTACGTAGTGCGTGCCACCGACGATTCGGAAGCGCGTACGTTGATAGAAGATGCCCATTTTTTGGAAGAATCAGGATGTTTTAGTCTGGTACTTGAGAAAATTCCGGCAAAGCTCGGTGAGCAGGTCACCAACGAAATCAAAATTCCGACCATTGGAATAGGTGCAGGCAGCGGCGTTGACGGCCAGGTGCTCGTGCTACACGACATGCTTGGCATCACACAAAAGTTTTCGCCCCGCTTCCTGCGACGTTATCACAATCTTTACGAAGAAATTCAGGGTTCGGTTAAGTCGTATATCAATGACGTGAAAACCAGGGATTTCCCCAATGACCGCGAACAGTACTAATTTTCAAATGTTTTTAAACCTTTACAACCCAAATATTACACAAAATGGTTAACGAAGTACTTTACGAAGATAACCATATCATAGTTGTCAATAAGATCACCGGCGACATTATCCAGGCAGATATTACCCTCGACTCCACCCTGCGCGATGTGGTGCGGGATTATATCAAAGAAAAATATGATAAACCCGGCAACGTCTTTCTGGGCGTGGTGCACCGGCTCGACCGTCCGGTAAGTGGCGCGGTAATCTTTGCCAAAACCAGCAAGGCGCTGGCGCGGCTTAACAGCATGTTCAAACATCGCGAAGTGCGCAAAACCTATTGGGCTATCGTAGATAAGCTGCCCGACCCTCCCGAAGGAAAACTGGTGAATTACCTCTGGCGCAACCAAACCAAAAACAAATCCTTTGTTGCTACCGAGACTACCCAGAAAAGCTCTTATGCCGAGCTTGATTACAAACACATCGCTTCCAGCGATCGGTATCATCTTCTCGAAGTGGAGCTGCATACAGGGCGCCACCATCAGATACGCACACAACTGGCGGCTTTTGGTTGCCGCATCAAAGGCGACCTGAAATATGGCTTCCCGCGGTCTAACCCCGATGCTTCTATCCATCTGCATGCCCGGCGCATCGAGTTTCTGCATCCCGTAAAGGGCGAGCTGGTAACCATTGTGGCGCCGCTTCCCGTGGACCCGCTGTGGAATTATTTCGGTAAAGTAACCAGCCAACAGGAAACCCCCGAAGCATGACCAAAGGATTGCTGCGCATAGCTTTGCTTTGCCTGTTGGCAATTGCATGGGCAATCCCGCTGCAGGCACAATATTATAGCTCCGGCCAGGACCCCGCCTCCGTTGACTTTCGTCAGATAAAAACAAAGAACTTCCGCATCATTTTTCCTGATTCCTACCAGCCAACGGCGCAGTATGTTGCCAATGTGATGGAATATGCGGCAGCCCTCGACACCATTACGCTTAGTGATAAGCCGCCGTCTATCCCTATAATTTTGCACAATCAGACTGCTATCTCCAATGCGATGACGGTGTGGGCGCCGCGCCGCATGGATTTTTACACCATCCCGCCCACCGACAGCTACGGACAAGAGTGGTTTCAGCAACTGGCTTTGCACGAATATCGCCACATTGTGCAGATCGACAAGCTCAACCAGGGGCTAACCCGTGCGCTCACCTATATTTTTGGTGAGCAGGCTACCGGCGCCGTGCTGGGGCTTTATGTGCCGTTGTGGTTTTTGGAAGGCGACGCTGTGGCTGCCGAAACGGAGCTGAGTAATACCGGGCGCGGCCGCTCGCCCGCTTTTGCCATGCCGCTGCGGGCGCAGTTTCTCCAGCGAGGCATTTATACTTACGACAAAGCCGTCTTTGGTTCCTATCGCGATTTTACGCCCAACCGCTACATCCTCGGCTATCATCTAGTGGCCACCGGACGCCGCGACTACGGCACCGAACTATGGAATCATACACTCGATAAGGTTGGAAGAAGACCCTACATGATCGTCCCTTTTTCGGAAGGAATAAGGGAGGTGACCCAAAAAAACAAAACCACTTTTTACCGCGATCAGATGGAGGCGTTGAAAGTGGAGTGGGAGCAGGCATCTGTTGAAATGGAGCAGCCATTTGAGGAATTTCCATTGTCCGAAAAGCAGATTTTTACAGATTATAAAAAGCCTTTTTATTTTAATAAAATAAATGTCGTTGCCGAAAAGCGCCCGCTCGACGAAATCGCACGCTTTGTTGCAATTGATTCGGCGGGAAATGAAGAAGTGCTTTTTACGCCCGGCTACTACGATTTTGGCTCGCTCGCTTATGGCGGCGGACGCCTGGCCTGGTCGGAGCGGGTATTTGATCCGCGCTGGGAAAACCGGAATTTTTCGGTGATAAAAATATTGGATTTGAAATCTAAAATTGTAAAGACGATCGCTGAAAAAACACGCTGGTTTTCGCCGGCACTCTCCTCCGATGGGGAGCTGCTGGTAGTTACAGAAGTTACCGAAGACCAGCGCTACCAGTTGCTGGTGATGCAGGTTGACAATGGCAAAATCGTGCAATCCATTGCCACACCCAATTACGAATTTCTTACTACACCGGCTTTTTCAGACAACAGCGAAAATATTGTGGCTGTTGCGATTGGCGACGCCGGAAACCGACTGGTGCTGGCCGAAACCACGACCGGCGATTTGCAATATCTGATGGACACCACGTTTACCGTTATCGGGCAGCCGTCTATGCGTGGCGACACCATTTTGTTTGTCGGCGCCTGGTCGGGTGTAGATAATCTCTGCATGCTGCTGCTTCCTTCGCGCGAAATTTTTCAAATTACAGATATAAAATATGGTGCAGCTAATCCATCTTTTTGTGAAAACGAAAACAAAATCATTTTTGAAAATTATACCGCCGATGGTTTTGAGATTGCAACGTTAAGGATTGATTCCATTGTGCCCATGCCATTGTCGTTGGTAACAGATCGCAGCGTGAAACTTTACCAGACATTGGCAGAGCAGGCTGATACCCTTTTGGTTCCGGCCCATATTCCCGATTCAGCTTACACTATTCATAACTATTCGCGACTGGGGCATCTTTTCAATTTTCATAGCTGGGCGCCTGTGGCTATTGATGTGGATAATTACGAAGTAAAACCCGGCGTGTCGTTGTTTTCGCAAAACGTGCTTAGCACCGCTTTCGCGGAATTGGGCTGGGAATACAACCTGAACGAAGAAACCGGCAAATACTACACGCAGTTTACCTACGCGGGCTGGTATCCGGTGGTGGATTTCTCGGCTTCCTATGGCCGGCGGCGTTCGTCGGTTATCGACACCGCTTCGCAGCGCATCGACTTCAACTGGATGGAAACCAACTTCGCCACCACCGTGCGGGTGCCGCTCAACATCACCCGTGGCAAGTGGGCGCGGTTCGTGCAACCTTCCGTTACGCTCGAATATGTGCAGCGCGATATGGATGCCGATGCTGCGGTTTCGTTTCGGCGCAGCAATTACAAAGCGCTTACGTATCGCCTTTCGGCTTCCAACCAAATCAAATCGACGGATTGGGATATGTACCCTCGGTGGGGGCAAACCGTGGATTTGCGTTTGCAGAGTTCACCTTTTGCCGGCGATACGCTGGGCGCAATGTTTTCGGTGGTGAGCCGGCTTTACTTTCCCGGATTGTGGCGTCACCATAGTTTTAACTTCTACGCCGGCTATCAAAAGCGCGCCGACAGCAGTCCGCTCTACGAAGACATGGTGCGCTTTCCGCGTGGCTGGTCGCAGCTTTATGCCAGCGAGGTGAGCAGCTTCTCCGCCAATTATAAATTTCCCGTGGCCTATCCTGATTTCAGCGCCTGGTCGTTGGTTTATCTGAAACGGATCAAAGCCAATGTGTTTTTCGATTACGCATTGGGTACGCATTATGGCGATCACACCGACTGGCAATCAGCAGGTGTGGAGTTGTTTGCCGATGTTCATTTGCTGCGGTTGCCGGCACCGGTTGAGCTGGGTTACCGATTGGTGTATCGCCCCCAGGTTTCCGACTGGCAAAGTGAGTTTTTGTTTTCGGTGAGTTTTGATAGTTTTTAAATCTTATTTTCGCAGTCTGTTTTAACGCTATGATAAGATTTGTTTTAAAAATTTTCCTCTCCTCATTTTCAGTGGTTGTCGCCGCGTGGTTGCTGCCGGGCGTGGCTTTGCGCGATTACCTGTCGGCCTTGCTGGTAGCCATTGTGCTGGCGCTGCTCAACACTTTGCTCAAGCCCATTCTGGTAATCCTCACCATTCCCGTCACCATTTTTACTTTCGGACTTTTCCTGTTGGTGATCAATGCGGCGATAGCATTATTGGCCGCCTACCTGGTTGATGGATTTTATATCGCCGGATTTTGGTGGGCAATGGCTTTCAGCATCATCGTTTCACTGATGAACTTAATGATTAATCTGGACGATAAAAATAGAAGGTAATGACGCTGATGCTTTTATAGCAACCTGATCACTAACCCTGGCCTTTAGGCCGGGGGTAAAAGGCAAAAAAAATTCAGTGGGCTTTAGCCCAAAACTTAAAATATTAACAACATGAAATCACGCATGCTTACCAGTATTCAGGAAATCCTCGACACGGCCGATAAAGCCCAGGCATGTTTTGTATCGATGGTGGATCAGCATGGGATGCCCTACTTGGTACCCATGAACTTCGGGATGCAGGGACAGGACATTTTTCTACACTCAGCGCAAAACGGGCGAAAGATTGATGCACTGCGCAACAACCCCAACGTGTGCATCTGTTTTACCACCGACCATCTTCTGCGCTGGCAAAGCGAAGAGGTAGCATGCAGCTACAGCATGAAATACCGCAGCGTGCGCGCCTATGGTCAGGTAAAATTTGTGGAGGATTACGACAAAAAAGTGGAGGCGCTCAATTGCGTCATGCGCAAATATACCGGCAAAGATTTCAGCTACAACGCTCCCTCCATCCACGAAGTGCTGGTGTGGCACGTGGTGGTAAAGCAGTGGGAAGGCCGGGTGTATGGGTATTAAATACGCGCTTTTTGTTTCCCTGCGCGGAAAGGTGTTTGTGTTAAGTTAAAGAAAAATGGCTGTCCATCAGGACAGCCTTTTTTAATTAATAATCACAAATGAACTGCGGAATGGAAAACCTAAGAAATTGTGATTTCTATGCGAAGCCAGAGTGAGGCTCATCTGCCACATTTTGTGGAGTTATCTTACCAGCAAAAAACATCCCGCGCAAAAGCTGTATCCTGCCTGGTTAAAAGCGTTAGCCGGAATGATTTAGGTTTTATATACTGGATGGCATGATGTTAGAGCCATCACCTTTTTTATTAAAAACTAAAAAATAAAATCATGAGAGTAGCAGGAATTATATTAATCGTATTGGGAGTAATCGGATTGCTGGTGTTTGGCATACAGGCCGCCAACGATTCGGAGAGTTTTTCTTTGCTGGGAATGGACATAGCCGTAAGCTCGGCCAACTGGACACCCGTAATTATTAGCGCCGCTGTAACTGTTGTTGGAATTATTATGGCTGCGGTTCGCAGGAAGTAAGTTCAAAATAACCTGATTAAAAAAGAAAAGTAAAATTTGATATGGATAAAATTGAAGTAGAAAAGCCCGTAGCAACTATACTTGACAAAGTGGACGGATGGATAGAAACTTTTGTAAGTATGATCCCCAACCTGGCGGTGGCCATTGTGCTGTTGATTATTTTTATTGTGATAGCCAAATTTACCGCTAAAATCTTTAAAAAATTATTTTCAAAAACTTCCGATAACAAAGCCCTGGAAGGATTATTTGCTACTGTTATTAAATGGTCGATACTCATTGTGGGTATTTTTATTGTTCTCAGTATTCTGCAACTCGACAAGGCCGTGACCTCGATACTTGCCGGAGTAGGTATTATCGGGCTGGCGTTGGGTTTTGCTTTTCAGGACATCAGCGCCAACTTTATTTCAGGCGTCATTCTTGCGTTTCGCCGGCCTTTTGCTATCGGACAGGTAATAAAAGTAAGCGATATAATGGGCACCGCCAAACGCACCAATTTGCGCGTAACGGTTATTCAGACTTTCCAGGGACAGGAGGTTTTTGTGCCCAACAAAGATGTTTTGCAAAATCCTATCATCAACTATTCGGCTATCGGCAAGCGAAGAATCGATTTGGGCGTGGGCATTTCCTATGGCGACGACCTGGCCAAAGTGCAGCGCGTGGTGCTCGAAACCATCAAAAACCTGGAAGGAGTTATTGATAAAGATAATGTAGTGTTCGACTATGGCGAATTTGGCGACAGCAGCATCAACTTTACTATCCGTTTTTGGATAAAATATCCGGGCGATCCCGGATTCCTGGTGGTGCGCAACAACGCCATTATGAAAATTAAAGAAGCCTTCGACGAGAACGACATCATGATTCCATTCCCTATCCGCACACTCGATTTTGGTATAAGAGGCGGCGAAAAACTTTCGGAAATGAAACTCGACATAGCCGGTTCAAAACAACAAGCCGAAGCCGAACGCGGACAGGACAAAGACAAGAATTAAAAAAGAACCAATTTTTATTTATTAATATTAAAATAGAATATCCATGAAAGATTTAAAAGGAAAGAAAATAGCGATTTTAGTAACCAACGGATTTGAAGAAATAGAATTTACCGAACCCAAAAAAGCGCTCGAAGAAGCCGGAGCTACCGTAGAAGTGGTGACACCCGACGGCGGCAAAGTAAAAGCCTGGAACCACGACAAGTGGGGCGGCGAATATGAGGTGGATCGCAAAGTAGCCGATGCCAGCCCCAACGATTACGACGGACTGATGCTCCCCGGCGGGGTGATGAATCCCGACCAACTGCGCCAAAACAAAGATGCAGTGAAATTTGCCAAAGGATTTTTTGAACGCAAAAAACCCGTGGCCGCTATTTGCCACTCGCCACAATTGCTCATAGAAGCTGGCGTGGTAGAAGGCCGCCGGCTCACCTCCTACAACTCACTGAAAACCGACCTCAAAAACGCCGGCGCCCATTGGGTGGACGAAGAAGTAGTGGTGGATCGCGGACTGGTGACCAGCCGCAACCCCGGCGACCTGAAAGCCTTCAACCGGAAAATGATAGAAGAATTCTGGGAAGGCGTTCATAAAGAACAAACAGTATAACATATTAGATAAATTACCGACAGAGAGCCGAAAGGCTCTCTTTTGGTTTGGAGTATTTTGAACCATAAGGATAAGGGATAGTTTTAGTATTAATAAAAAGTAACTATTTAGCTGGCTTTATTGAATTCCAAATCACCATGACCCCATCCCCTGCCTCCCGATAATCGGGACAGGCTTTCTCCGCCATGTGGCGGAAAGGGAGTCCAGCCGCACAAGCCACTGCTGCGGCCAGTGCGTTGGCATTCTCTCCGTCGGCTGACGGAGGAGTTAGAGGGGGTTTCAGAAAGTGGCCATTATAACCAAAGCGGATGAAACGCACCTAAATAGTTACAATAAAAAAACAAAACAACGATGACAACCAAAAACTACCGTGACTACGACACGCTGAGTGAAGCCATTGAAGGGCTGAAGCAGCGAGGATATACCTATAATTTCAAACTTACCCGCGACGGACTTGAATGCGCCGAACCTAAGTTGCAACTGCGTCCAGAAGATTTTGATGTGGACGAGTTTCACCGCTTCGAGGGCGAAAGCAATCCTGCCGACAACAGCGTGGTGTATGCTGTTTCTTCGCGCGACGGCATCAAAGGCGTTATCACCGATGCTTATGGCGCTTACGCCGAAGGGCTTTCATTTGAGATGCTCGACAAGCTTAGGATGCGCTAATGCTGGACGAAGGGCGCAGGGCGCAGGGCGCATGAGCGCCAAAAGTGTGGCGTCAGGTGTGGCAAACACTTCCCACTTGCTTACCACACTTTTCATTATTTCCCTTGATAATATTTTTTTAATAAATTGCAAATCAATTCATTGGTTTCCTCAACGGCGCATGGCATGAAATTTTCCTATTGCCTTTCATTATTAACATTTAAAACTTACAACTATGAACAAACTGGAAGTAAAAGGAAAATGGAATGTGGTAAAGGGTAAGCTGAAAGAAAAGTACGGCGACCTTACCGATGATGATCTCACATACATAGAAGGACAAGAAGACCAAATGTTGGGTCGGCTTCAGCAACGCACCGGGCGTGCCAAGCAGGAGTTGATCGACGAAATCAACAAAATGTAAAAAGGACGCCGGATGAAGACACTACTTTTTGTTATTGCCGCTATATTATTGTTGGGTTGGATCATTGGCCTGATATTTAAAATTATCGGGGTTTTTATTCACGTGCTGTTGATTCTGGCCATTATTGCCGTGGTAGTAGCCTTCATCAAGAAGCGGCGCAGTGATTAACCGATTTGAAATGTGGGTGAAACTACATCATCAAAAAAACGGAGCCAAACTGTGGCTCCGTTTTTTTTTGTTGGTATATTTCGGCTATGTTATTCCGCCTTCTTCCTTTTCCTTTCATCCGAAACTGCATGATGTTTCGATTTTTCTACCTTTTCGCCATTTTCATTCACCTGTACAATTTTAAAAGGCACGGCAAAATTCAATGGCTCGTTATCGTGATCATGTAACAGAGAGAACTGGCGGGTAAGTTCCACACCAAAATAAAAAATAAAAGCGGCGTAATAAATCCAGATCAGAATGATGATAAATGACCCGATAGCGCCATACACTACGCCCATGTTGCTGCTTCCGATGATCATCCCGATAGCAATTTTTCCTATCGAAAACAATACCGCCGTGAAGATGCCGGCAAACCAGGCTGCGCTCCAGTGCACTTTTACATCAGGCAGGTAGCGGTAGATGATGGTGAAGATGGTAGCCACGATCGCCAGCGAAACCACCATATTTATAATCTGCGCCAATATCGCCAGGTCGGGGCCAAAATGACTCGCCAGGAAATCGCGCAAAAAAGCAACGGATGCGTCGATGATAAGCGATACTAAGAGCAAAAAACCCAAACTAAGGATTACGCCAAATGAAAACAGGCGGTCGCGCAGGAGTTTCAGGATGTTCATTTTTATATTGCTTTTCACCTGCACGCGCCAGATGTAGTTGATGGAGCTTTGCATAATGCCGAAAAGCGTGGTGGCTGATACCAGAAAAAAGACGATGCCCAAGATGGTGCCGATTCCGCTATCCTTGGTTATTTCGTAATTATCGATGGCATCTTTCAGCACATCGCTGCTCTCCTTTCCTATGAGGGTATTCAACTCCTCAAAAAGTTTGATGCGCATGGCGTCGTCGCCCACTACCAGCCCAAAAAGAGAGATGATAATGATGAGGATGGGCGCCAGCGAGAAGGTGGCAAAATAGGCTGTGGTGCCGGCCAAATCGGTGGGGTTGTTACTACCAAAATTCAACGCCGAGTGCTTTGTAATTCTGAAATAATCTTTCAGCCTGTGCTTAAATTTTTTCTTATCCATGACGGTGTTTATAATGATTTATCAAAACGCGACTTTTATTCCCAGGCCGGGATCGGGCGAGAAATGAACTCCTCCTCCGGTGTTTATTTCGACGTATGGCTTTAGGTCGAGGCTAAAGGCAATGGGAACTTTCGGGATTTTGTATTCCAATCCCACAATACCATCTATGCCCAGACCCATGCCCTCATCATCTTCATCATAATAATGATCGTACCACGAAGGGCCTTTTCCGTCGTAGTTGTCGCCATAAAAAGAGATGTGTCCGCCTACACCATAATACCAGTTAAAGCCCGGCTCGTCGAAAGCCGGAACGTATTTTTCCCAGAGAACTGTAACGCTAAGGCCATCGTGCCAAAAGCCTACAATACCTTCAATTGCCGAGTTAGGGTTCATTTTTTTCAGGGTTAACCCCGATGTTCCGCCCGTTCGCAGGCCAATGGCAAAATCGTATTGCGCCATAGCGCTAAGGCTGCTTAATAAAATTGCAAATGTTAATACAATGAGATGCTTCATAAATTATAGTTTTAAAATTTTTGACCGTGTTGGCCAAAATTATGCCGCCAGCCTTACTTCTGAATGTAATACTGTGATAATGTGCTGTAACATGCCAGCTTCTATTCCATGACCTCAATCACTACTTTGTGGATTCCTATCCTCACTTGTAGAACATTCTGATCAGCCAAAGGAGGAGCTATTCAGAATCGAATAACTACCTTTTTTTTATTAGAACTCACATCACCAGGCAGTTATAGATTCATCGTTTTGGATTTCACCTTTGAGTGGCACAATTATTAATCATGCTATCTCGATTTTAAATGCTAAAAATTTATGGCTATGACCAACAGAATCATTGTACTAATTTTTTCCGTAAGTTTTTTGTTTACCGCAGCAGCCACCGCGCAGGAGTCGCTATCGGGGATTAAGGCCGGAATAAATCTGGCCACCATTACCGGCGATACCGATGCCGATAAAGCTTTAAGAGCCGGCCTGAGCTTGGGAGTTTTCACTAAATTACCCATAACGGACATGTTTGCCATACAACCCGAACTGCTCTACAACTCGAAAGGTGTTAAGTATAGTTACAACAACATTCTGGCTCAGGGTGAATCGAAAGTTAAGTTGCACTACATCGAACTGCCTATAAAATTGCTTTTTGAAGTTACCGATGATTTCGACATCCAGTTTGGCCCTTACCTGAGTTATCTGGTGCAAGCCAAAGTGGACACCGATGCAGAAATACTTGGATTTTACGATATTGACAATGAAGATGAGCTGGATCGTGACAACTTCAATGGATTCGACTACGGACTTGTGGGCGGTATAAGTTTCAATTTTGAACCGCTGCTCATTGGCGTTAACTACTCTTTGGGACTTATTGCAATAGCCAAAGACGACAAACCCGCCGAAAACTTTGTGGGTAATGGTAAGAACAGTGTATTACAACTCTATTTAGGAATTAAATTTTAAACCTATAAAAACAAATAATTATGCTAAGACTTGCAATCATTTTTTTCATCATCGCTTTGGTAGCAGCGATATTCGGATTTGGAGGCATTGCCGCCGGAGCCGTGGAAATTGCCAAAATCATCTTCTTTATTTTTGTTGTCTTGCTATTGCTTTCGCTCATCGTGGGCGGGGTAAGGGGCTTCAAATAGAAAGATTATCAATTCACTATTTTTTTTTAAACCTTTAATAATAACTAATATGAGCAAAGTAAATGTAGTAGCCGGATTTCTTGCAGGTGCAATTACCGGTGTAGTAACGGGATTGTTGCTAGCTCCCGACAAGGGTAGCAAAACAGCCGAAAAACTGAAACAATCTATCAAAGATGTTTCGCGATCAGTAGCCGACACCTTTGAAAGTCAGAAGGATTATCTTGAAGGCCAACTGAAAAAGTTCAAGAAAGATGTTGAGGCCGAGAAAGAGGATGTGCGCCGCACAGCTTCTGAAGCGGCAGGCACCATAAGCAGAAAAGTTGGTAACACCAATATGTAAAATCCCAAAGGTGTCGATTATTAAAAAACACCCTGTGATTTAACCGCTGATAACCATGCCCCTAAAACCCAATTATTAAAAAACAATTTTTGTTGAGTTCCCCAAATACTCCTTATTATCATTCCTCTATATCGTCCCCCAATGCCTGCGCCAATCTACTCCCAATAGATTGGCGCTTTTTTGTTTTGCTTTACATGCTGTTAAAAGGCAAAGCCCACGCCCCGCGCCCCTCTCTCATTTTCTTCCTGGCGAATGCATCATCTGCTCCCACATAGTTTTCATTTCACCCTTTCGGGGAATAAAATCTGCGGGACGGATGAGCAGCTCGCGGGCAAAGAACATTAAAACGATAAGACTCGTAAATGTATAGGAAATGCTGGTGGCCCAGCCTGCACCTGTGATTCCAAAAGCAGGAATCATTAAACTATACAAAGCTATGGCAACCACAAGCCCGGCAAATGAGGCAATGGTATTGACGTGATATTTTCCTGTGCCCGAAAAATAATGTCCTATAATGAGCGCCACATTAAACATCAGTACACCTGGTGCCAACGACACGATTACGCCGCCCACCTGCCCGAAGCCCGGGCCAAATAGCCAAACAAAAAATGCCGGCGGAAGCACAATCATCACCAACAATAGCAACGCGCTTAGTGCAATGGCTGCCAGCGTGAGGCGTGCGGTGAGTTTCTGGGAGGCAACTTTGTCGGTGCTGTTGGCAATATGTGCGTATTGCACCATGCTAATACTTCTGCTTACCAGCCATATCGACTCCACCAGCGACGTGCCGTTGGAATAAACGCCAACTTCTGCTTCACCGTACAAACTATTTAGCCAGTAGTAGCTCATTCGGAAACTTAGCAACTGCGCAATGTGTGCCAGTTGGTTTAGCAGCCCGAAGTGCAGCATCTGGTACGAAGCCATAAGGTATGCTTTCCAGGAGGCAGCGTATAAGTTTTCGGCATGACGGTGAAGCAGGATAATGCTTAACGCAAAGGCACCACCAAAGGCTATGTACAAAGTGATGATGTAGCTTTGGATGGTGGCAAGTCCGGCGACATAGAAAAACACCACCAGACTTATCGCACTTATTACCACCTGCAAAAGCATGATGTAGTTGGATTGCTTTATCTTTTCCTTTCCGATAAGGATAGAAGCATTGATAGACGTAAAGCCGTTGATAGCGGCCAGAAAAACTACATGTACGATCATGGCCGCCGGCACCAGATCAAACCATTTTATTACAAAATAAAAAACCAAACTATTGGCTGTGGCCCAAAGATAAGCGGGCACCGCCAGCGTTTGAAAATGAAAACGTGGGGTGAGATAAACCAATGCGCCGCCACCCATCAGATTGGCAAAAACCAGGATGTAGGTAATGCTCACAATGATCAGGCTCTGCACGCCTTTGCCTTCGGTGCCCAGCACCTGCGACACCATTACAGCAATCAGCAGATTGATAATGGCTATGGCCACGCGGGTTCCGAAAGTATTTACAATCTTGTTGAGCACAGGTTTTATGGTTTATCCTCGCAAATTGGTGAGATAAATATGTGGCGTTACCTGGTTTTGCGTGCTACTGATTGATAGAGATCAAAAAGTGAATTTCCGATGACCTCGTTGCTGAAGTGCTCCACGGCGTAGCGCCGGATGGTTTCGCTCTGGTAACGATTTAAATTATCCAGCGTGTGGCTGAGTGCAGCAGCAAATTCTGTTTCGTCGCCGGGGGTGGTAAGTTGACCGAGGCGATTATCGAGGTGCTCGTGGATGCCGCCCACACGCGTGGAAACCACTGGGACGCCGCACGCATAACTTTCGAGAATCACTACCGGAAGGTTTTCAAAGTTGCTAAACATTATCATCAGGTCGGCCTGACGCAGCAGCTCCACCAATTCAGCCCCTTCTTTTAGCCCGGCAAATTTTACCACCTTATCGGAAAGATGCATTTCGCCGGCGAGTTGGTGCATTTTGTCAAAATCCTCGCCGTCGCCTATCAGCGTTAGCTCAAAGTCGTCGCGCTGCCGGCTTAGCGTTTTCATCACCCGCAGGATACCGGATATATTTTTTTGCTTATCGGTAAAGCACGACAGGTGCACTATTTTTTTGCGCTGCCGCTCCGATTTTATCGGGATAGGTTTAAACTTTTGAACATCCACCACGTTGGGAATCACCACATAGTTGTCGTTGCGCAGCTTATTGTCGATCATGGCATCGCGCAGATTGGCCGTAACGGGGAGTACAGCGGCAGCATGTCGCACCACTTGTTGGGTAGCAATCTTGCGCATGGTGCCGCTATAAGTGTCCATGTTGGGCAGGTAGCGTGTCCAGTGTTCGGTAATTAAATACGGAACTCCATGTATCAGTTGATTGAGGCGGGCTATTACGCCAAGCCGTGTAAGCACATGCACATGCACCAGGTTTTCTTTTCCGCGCTCGCGTCGTATCATTCTTATGCCTTTAAAATGGCTAAAGGCAAATCGCCACGCATTTATCAGATTAGCCAGAAACGCCGGTTTTATAGAGGATTTTTTAAAATAAATGCGTTTCGTAAACAAGCCATTTTCGGAATGGACAACTTCGTAAGTTTTGCCTTTTAGTTTATCATCGGCATGCACATAAAGCACGGAGATGTCGGCCTGCGGCGCTACGGCCAGTCCGTGGCGTTCGATGAAAAGCCCCATCATCGGGTCGTAACGGTGCGGGTACCACCGGGGCAAATACAAAATGTGAAGTCGGGATGTGTGTGCTTGTTTCATGAGCGGCTAACGGTATTTGCTATCAGTTATTTGGTTTTTGGCACCATTGTTATCATTTTATGAAAATTCAAATTTTAGATTCTTATCAATTTAATCGGACAGTATTGTAAGAGAATCGGTAGCCCGCCGTTTTCTTCGCCTTCCACCAATAGGGCAATAAGGTGGGTCATGCAGGAAACAACAAACAACAAACTTGAGCGCAGCGAAATCCCGAGAGCGCAGCGATTCGGGAAACAAACAACAAACAACAAACAACAAACTTGAGCGCAGCGAAATCC
>SABY01000141.1 GCA_009928785.1 Clostridia bacterium
GGCAATGGCGGTAGATCCATGCACTGCGGCTGCCACCGATTGCATCGAAATCAACATCCAAAATGCACCCACCGCTTTTGCCGGAAACGATCAGATTATTTGCGAAAGCGAAAACATTGAGTTGAGCGAGGCTACGGCAAATAATGCTGAGGCAGTTCTTTGGAGCGGCGGCGCCGGAAGTTTTGACAATCCCAACAATTTACATCCGACCTATACGCCGACTGCTTCGGAAGCTGGCACCACCGTTACGCTTTGCCTTTCGGCAATGGCGGTAGATCCTTGCGCTACGGCAGCCACCGACTGCATCGAAATTACGATCCAGGAAGCACCCACCGCTTTTGCCGGAAACGATCAGATAATTTGCGAAAGCGAAACAATCGAATTAAGTGAAGCTACGGCAAATAATGCTGAGGCAGTTCTGTGGAGTGGCGGTGCCGGAAGTTTTGATAATCCCAACCAACTGCACCCGGTTTACACGCCGGCAGTTTCGGAAGCGGGAACCACCGTAACGCTTTGTCTTTCGGCAATGGCTATTGATCCTTGCACTGTGGCTGCCACCGACTGCATCGAAATCACCATCCAAAATGCGCCCACAGCTTTTGCCGGAGAAGATCAGATTATCTGCGAAAGCGAAAATGTAGAATTAAGCGAGGCTACGGCCAATAATGCTGAGGCAGTTCTTTGGAGTGGCGGCGCCGGAAGTTTTGATAATGCGAATATTCTACACCCAATTTACACGCCGGCAGCTTCCGAAGCGGGAACCACCGTCACGCTTTGCCTTTCGGCAATGGCGGTTAATCCCTGCACCGCGGCAGCCATGGATTGTATCAAAATTACGATCCAAAATGCACCCACCGCTTTTGCCGGAAACGATCAGATCATTTGCGAAAGCGATTTTATCCAACTCACGGCATCGGCAACAAATTATGCTACACTTATGTGGAGCACTGGGGGCGATGGAACTTTTGCCAATGCAAATGCGCCGGCAACAACCTACACGCCGGGCGCTGGCGATGCTTTGCAGGGTGAAGTGAAGCTAACGGTTCACGTTCAGCCACTGGCGCCATGCAGCGCAACGGCAACAGATGATTTGATGCTGACGGTTCAGGCTTGTCAATCGGTGACCATACCGGCCGGCTGGTCGGGATTGTCGTCGTGGTTGCAGCCCGCTGACTCGAAGGTGGCAGCCGTTTTTGGAGCAGCAGCTCAGTCGTTGGTTATTCTTCAGAACCTTACCGGAGTTTGGTGGCCGGAGCAAAACATCAACACCATCAACGATTGGAATGTGGAGGAGGGTTATATGGTGAAAATGGCGCAACCGGCTACGATTCAGTTTGCCGGAACCGCTGCTCAACAGACATTGCTGCTCCAGGCGGGCTGGAACCTGATTCCGGTGCTAAGCCGCTGCGATGTGGATGTAGCCGCACTCTTTGCTAATGTGGATGTGGAAATTGTAAAAGAGGTGGCGGGATCGCAGCTTTACTGGCCTGCCCAAAACATCAACACGCTCGGAATGCTGAGTTCAGGCAAGGCCTATCTGGTGAAGATGCCGGCGCCGGCGACGATCAGTTTTCCGGCCTGTGACTAACGATTGAGCGGTTTAAAGATTGGAAAAGTCTTGTTTTTAACCGCGCAGAATTCTGATAAGGAAAAGAGGTTGCTTACGGGTAGCCTCTTTTTTTATATCAATGAGGAGTATGAGCAGTATTGTGTAAATGAGCCATATCAGAAGCGCATTTGATTTGACTATCTTTGTAGCTAAAAAGTAAAAAGATTGAAAACGCAACATAAAATAATACATGGCGACAGCCGGCAGATGAATCTCATTGCTGACAAATCGGTTCATTTGGTAGTGACTTCTCCTCCTTATTGGCAACTCAAGGACTACGGAACTGAAAATCAAATTGGCTATCACGAAGATTACGAAACCTACATCAACAACCTAAATCTGGTTTGGAAAGAATGTTACCGGGTGCTCGACAATGGATGCAGAATGTGTATAAATATTGGCGATCAATTTGCCAGGGCGGTCTATTATGGGCGATACAAAGTTATACCTATCCGCACTGAAATCATCAAGTTTTGCGAGAGTATCGGATTTGATTACATGGGAGCGATCATCTGGCAAAAACAGACAACAACAAACACTACCGGTGGCGCTTCCTTAATGGGTAGTTTCCCTACTCCGCGAAACGGAATCCTTTCGATTGATTATGAATTTATTTTAATTTTTAAAAAATTAGGTGCCTCTGCTAAAGTTAGCAAAGCGATAAAGGACCAATCAAAAATGACCATTGAAGAGTGGAAAGAATATTTTTCGGGTCATTGGAATTTTGGTGGCGCACGACAAGACGGACATATTGCTATGTTTCCGGAGGAGCTGCCCCGAAGGCTTATCAAGATGTTTGCTTTTGTAGGTGAAACAGTTTTAGACCCTTTTATGGGCAGCGGAACTACGGCTTTGGCTGCCAGAAATCTGGAAAGAAATTCCATCGGATACGAAATAAACCCAGAATTTGTTGCGGTTGCAAAGCAAAAACTCAACATCCTTCAATCCGACATTTCCGGAACGACTTACGAATTTTTGAAAGACACCATTGATTTGGATATTGATGAAGAATTTGAAAAACTACCCTATCGATTTGTTGATTTTCAAGACCTCGACAAAAAAGTGGACCCAAAGAAATTGCAATTCGGTTCTAAAATTGACAAAGACAGTGGACAAAGGGAAGAGTATTACACTGTAAAGGAGATTATTAGTACAGCGATGGTAAAGCTAAATAGTGGTCTTGTGGTGCGTTTGATCGGGGTAAAAGAGAAAAAAGATAACAATGACGCCGCTAAACAATTTCTGTATGAAAAGACCAACGGACAAAAGGTTTTCATGAAGTACGACAATGAAAAATTTGACGACCAAAACAACCTGATGTGTTATTTGTATTTAAAAAATAAAACATTTCTCAATGCGCATCTCATCAAGGAAGGATTAGCAGACCCAGACACTGAAACGGATTTTAAATACAGGGATAAATTTTCAGCTTACGCAAATGGCAAGAAAGTGATTATGAACCCGGAAGTGATTGATGAAATCAGGACAGAAATCAAGAGACTTGAACATTTATCCGCGTCTATATAGCAAAGGCTGCTCTTTTCAGGGCAGCATTTATCAATTATCAAAATGCGCAAATTACGGCTTAAAGTCAAATTTGATGCCTTCAGCAATCTGCAAGGCCAGCGCCTGATCTACTTTATAAAAATGGCCGAGTTGCCGATTCAATATTTCCTCACGTTTTGGCCCTTCAATGCCGCTCATGGTGGCCACAAGATTGGCGATGGTATTGCGACGTTGGTCGTCGGTCATCACCTGGCGAAACAAAGCCCGTGGTTGCGAGTAATGGTCGTCGTCGTGGTGGTTGCGATCGTAATAGTCGCCCACGTTACCGTCGAGCGGCATGGGTTGCTCACGATATTTTTGGTCGGCTACGATATCGTCGAAGCTATTGGGATAATAATTGGGATTGCCTGCGCCATTATCATCTACCCGCATTTGACCGTCGCGCTGGTAGTTATGTACCGGAGTTATTGGGCGGTTTACCGGAATTTGTTCGTAGTTGGCGCCAAGCCTGTGCCGGTGCGCGTCGGGATACGAAAGGATGCGCCCCTGAAGCATTTTGTCCGGTGAAAAGCCAATGCCGTTCACTACATTTGCCGGTGCAAAGGCCGCTTGCTCTATCTCGGCAAAATAGTTAGCCGGCAGCTCATTGAGCTCCATCACGCCTACGTCTTGTAGCGGGAAGTCGGAATGTGGCCACACTTTGGTCAGGTCGAAAGGATTCCATTTGAAATGCCGGGCTTCCTTTTCGGTCATAACCTGAATTTTAAGTGCCCATTTCGGAAAATCGCCACGTTGAATGGCATCTACCAGGTCGCGCTGTGCATAGTCGGGGTCTTTGCCGCGCAGCATTTCAGCTTGTGGCCCGGTGAGCGATCTTATTCCCTGCATGGTTTTAAAATGGAATTTCACCCAGATGCGTTCGTTGTGGCTGTTGATGAGTGAGAAGGTGTGGCTGCCGTAGCCATTTGTATGACGGTATCCATCAGGTGTGCCGCGGTCGCTGAAAAGTATCATCACTTGGTGCAGGCTTTCAGGATTGTGGCTCCAAAAATCCCACATCATCGTATCGCTTTTCAGGTTGGTTTGTGGCAGCCGCTTTTGGGTATGGATAAAATCCGGGAATTTCTTGGCATCTTTTATAAAAAACACCGGCGTGTTGTTTCCCACCAGATCCCAGTTGCCATCGGTAGTATAAAATTTTAGGGCAAATCCTCTGGGGTCTCTTTCGGTATCAGCGCTGCCCTTTTCGCCGCCCACAGTCGAAAAGCGCGCCAGGACACGACATTGGTTTCCTACCTTTGCAAAAAGCGTTGCTTTGGTAAACTCGGTAATGTCGTGCGTTACCGTAAATGTTCCAAAAGCGCCGGAACCTTTGGCGTGAACTACCCTTTCGGGGATGCGCTCGCGATTGAAATGCGCCAGCTTTTCGTGCAGATAATAATCCTGAAGCAATACCGGGCCGCGTGGCCCTGCCGTCATGCTGTCTTCATTTTCATAATAAGGACGACCCGCAGCCGTCGTTAGTTTTTTGTGATCATTTTTGTCCATAATTAGTCGTGTTAGTTGTTGAGAAATTTACCAATCACCTGAAGCCGGATCTCTTTTATCTCGAAATCTGGTATGTTTTTATTTTTAAAATATTCGGTTAGGATGGCATCGAGTTGCTCATCAGTGTAATCCATAATTTTGTTGCTGTCATTAGCATACAAATGATGATGTGCGCTGGTAATTGCATCATACCGCATGCTATCGTTATCGGTTTTTACACGATGTATCAGCTCATTTTCAATAAGCACATCCAGCACTTTATACACTGTGCCGGTGGCAATGTTGGGATAAATTTTGCGGATGTAGGTAATGATTTGCTCGGCAGTTGGATGATTGCCCAAGGTATAGATGGCTTCCAATATCGCCATGCGTTGCGGTGTAATGCGCAACCCTTTTTCGGCAAGTTTTCCTTTGATAAATCCAGAATCCGGCATCATACGAATAGTTTGTTAATAAGAAATATTCTCTTTAAAGAATTAGCAAACATACTATTTTTTTTCAAGTCAATAAGATTCTTATTAAAAAAAACCGTCCAAAGGAGAAGATAGATGAATTAACAATTGAAACATAATTAAGAAATGACGGTCACAAATTCTATTAGCTTTGCTGAATGCATTCAAATGAAAAGTGCATGGTTAATAGAATTTTAAAATGAGTTTAGAAATCAAAGAGTCGCCACACCCTCTGAAGCCCGCTTCTATCAGCCAACTGAAACAGGCGCTAAGAAGTCGTTCGCCGGAAGAACTAACGGAGTTGTGTCTGCGCATGGCTCGTTTTAAAAAAGAAAATAAAGAGATGCTCTCTTATCTGATCTTTGATGCAGACGATGAGTTGGCTTTTATAATTTCGGTGAAGCAGGAAATGGACCGGCAGTTTGCAGAAATAAACACTTCTTCCATTTATTTTATAAAAAAGAGCATCCGCAAAATCCTCAGGATAGCTCAGAAATTTATTCGCTATTCCGGGCAAAAACAAACGGAGGTGGAGCTGCTGCTGCACTTTTGCAGAAAGGTGCAGCCATTTGTCGGCGCTATGAAGCACAGCACCGCACTCACGAATCTCTATCTCCGACAGGTAAATAAGATAGAAAAGACTTTGAGTACTTTGCACGAAGACCTTCAGTATGATTATGGTGAAGAGCTAAGGACGGTGCAAGGATCACTCAAAACTTAAAAAAATTGCTATTGGCTTTTTAACCATAAAGAAGAGATTAACCAAAGAGGGCACAGAGAAGCCACAAAGTACACAGAGAAAAAATAGGTTTTCTTATTTATTTCCCTCTGCTGCGGTTTCTGTATTTGATTTCGATAAGGAGGGAATTTACCACCCAACAAGCAATCCTCAATCCCTGTAAAAACGGGTAAGGTTGCTTCGCTCCTTCGAAGTGACAGTGTTTTGACGGGTTTATAGAAAGAAAGCGGGCACATCGCGTCCGCTTTCTTTTTTGCCCTTGAATAGCCATAACTCCATCCTTTCGGTAGGTGAGGCAGAAAAAGCTACTCTATCTTTTCATTACTGATTCCAGCCTGCCGCTGACTAATTGAATGCCGGCTGTATGCCTGCTAAAACTTCGTTAAAAGTTCGTCAAGAATTTCATCGGTTTTTGTAGCCTGGCCGGTTTGCTTGTATTCTTTGGCCAGCATCGACATGCGTTGCAGCACCATCATGGCCTGCTCGGTTTCCTGCCGGTAATATTGCTTAAACTTCGGGGCTAAAGAAGCGTAATATTTCAGGTCGCCGGCGTAATTATTAATAAAAATATCGGCAGCGGCATTACCTTTTTCCATGGCGCCGGCATCGTAGTAGTTTTGCACCAACGACAGGGTATAAAGATCGTAATGGAATTTGCTGTCGGGGAAGAACTTCTGCATGGTGTCGAGCACTACCACGGCAGAATCGGGCGAGTCTTCCGCGATAAGCGCCTGCGCCAGCCGCAAATAGTTTTGCATTGGCATGATGGAGTTGCGGCGGCTTTCGGGATCAAGATATACTTTCGGATCGTTCAGGTTGCCCCATTTGGCTTTGTTCACCAGCAGGTCGTAAGTTTGATCGGTGTCGATGCCACCCAGGCCTTTGTACATGTGGTCGGCTTTTACGGGCAAAAATCGATAGACGATGCCTTCGAGATGGCAATAATCGTCAACATTCAGCACGTTTTCGATAGCAGCCGGGCTGGTAAAATAGATGGGTCGTTGCCAGTTGTTGCTGGCGATGAGGTCGAGGAGCATCAAATCATTTTTATACAAATAATTTTGTCCTTTCACCTTCCAGGTAATCACCGGCTCAATGCGGCCGTACATATCTTCGGGAATCAATTTATTATTAACAAGATAAGCCGAATCGATGGTGAGTTTAAAACTTCGCGTGGGCGCATAGTTTAGAGAAGTGCCGTCTCCATAAGGTATTTGTGTATCAACCTTTGAGCTGGCAATAAAATTTATAACTTGTTTTAATTCTAAAGGCCCCTGAATTTTTTCAAACACCGGCACGAAGTTATTTGTCCCCTTTTCGTAGTCTTCCGCTTTAAGCGTAAAAGGCAGTTTTTCGGAGTCGTAAATTTTGCGCATCATCTGGTGGATGTACCATTCGCCGGAAGCCAGCATATAATTCACCACGCGCACGTCGGTGCGTATGCCTTCTACCTCCTGCACATACCAAAGCGGGAAAGTGTCGTTGTCGCCGTTGGTAAAAAGTATGGCGTTGGGTTCGCACGATTCCAGATAGTTGATGGCAAAGTCGCGGGCGGCATATTTTCCGGAGCGGTCGTGGTCGTTCCACCCTTCGGCGGCCATGATGCCGGGCACCAGTGCCAGCGATAGCACTGTGGCGATAATGGCCGACAGTTGTGGTTTTAGTGCTTTGCGCAAAAGATTATAAATCGCCAGCACACCCAGCCCAATCCAAATGGCAAAGGCGTAGGTGGAGCCAGCGTAGGCGTAGTCGCGCTCGCGTGGCTGATAAGGATATTGATTGAGATAGACCACGATGGCCAAACCTGTCATCAAAAACAACAATGCCACTACAATAGTATTGCGGTAGTCGCGGTTGAGCTGGAAGAAAAGCCCGGCCAATCCCAGCAGCAATGGCAACATAAAGAATAGGTTGTTGGCGCGGTTTTGTCGGGTAGCCGGCAGGTTGTCCTGACTGCCCAGGCGCTCCGAGTCTATTACTCCGATGCTGGTAAGCCAGTTACCGTTTTCGATACCGCCGTGTCCCTGAATATCATTTTGGCGGCCGGAGTAGTTCCACATAAAATAGCGGAAATACATAAAGCCCACCTGGTAGCGGAAGAAATAGCGCAGGTTTTCGCTAAAGGTAGGTTTCACTATTGTTTCCACCTGGCCTTCCCGGTTGGTATGGCGCATGGGCACACCCTTTATTTTTCCCCACTCCTTGTATTCGCGGATGTGAAGGTCTTTGGAGTTGCTCCACATGCGCGGGAAAAGTGTGGTAAACTGCGGGTCGTAAACCGGAACAACGCCTTCGCGGCTGTCGGCTACTACATATTTTTTGTCTTTGTCGCTGCGGATATATACCGGGGAGCCATTTTCCGAGCCAGCTACCGGCGAATTGTAATAAGGGCCATGAAGGATGGGCCAGTCGCCATATTGCTCGCGGTTGAGGTAAGCCAGCAGACTTACCGCATCTTTGGGCGCATTTTCGTTGATAGGCGTATTGGTGTTGGCGCGTATTACAATTAATAAAAAAGTAGAATAGCCGATAAGTATAAAAGTGATGGAGAGCACGGCGGTGTTGAGCAGCGCCTTTTGTTTTCGGAAATAATAGATCAGGAAGGCTGATCCCGCCCCTATGATAAGCCGCAGGAAGAAACTGCCTGCGCCACGGCTTTCGAGCAAGATCAATAGAAAGAGTAAGCCGGCAAGTCCAATGGCAATTTTTGCGTCGCGCTCATTATTACTGTTGGTAGCCCGGATGGCAAAAACGATGAGTGCCGTCAGCAATATGGCCAGGAAGATAGTGCCACTGTTGAAAGGAAGCCCCAAAGTATTTACAAAAATGAGTTCTGAATGGGCAAATAAGGATACAATTTCGGGTATGATGCCAAACATGATAAATGCCAGAAGGATCAGTGAGATGCCGCCGGCTACAAACATACCTTTGGTGGTGGGTTTATATTTACGGAAGTAAAACACAAATGTGATGGCGGGAATGGCCAGCAGGTTGAGCATGTGTACACCTACAGAAAGCCCGATCATGTAGGCGATGAGCACCAGCCAGCGCGCCGAGTGTTGATGGTCGGCCACCTCGTCCCATTTGAGGATGGCCCAAAATACAAAAGCCGTGAAGAACGACGACATGGCATACACCTCGCCCTCTTCTGCCGAGAACCAAAACGAATCGCTGAAAGTATAGGCCAGCGCGCCTACCACGCCGCTGCCAAAAATTGCAATCATGCGTCCGGTGCTTAGTTCGCCACCCAGCAGCACAGCTTTACGCGCCAGGATAGTGATAGTCCAGAACAAAAACAGGATGGTGAAGCTGCTCGAAAGCGCCGACATTACGTTGATCATCAGCGCCACATTGCTCACGTCGCCAAAGGCAAACAAGGAAAAGATGCGTCCCAGAATCTGGAAAAAAGGCGCTCCCGGCGGATGGCCTACCTGCAATTTATAGGCGGTGGCAATGTATTCTCCGCAGTCCCACCAACTGGCGGTAGGTTCGATGGTGAGCAGGTAAACCACCGTGGCGATCAACCAGACACCCCAGCCTATCAGGGTGTTGAGCTTGTTGTATTGTTTCATCAGATGTCGATTTTGTGCCTTT
>SABY01000280.1 GCA_009928785.1 Clostridia bacterium
GCCCACCTCCAGCTTTGAGGATGGGACGGTAATACGGTGTGAGTGGCGCATAGGCCACTCAGTCATGAAGGCGCACTCTAGGTCACTCACGCCACACACTCACGCAGCATGATTGGGAACAGTCAGAGAGGGCCAGGCGTGGATGTGCCCCATACGAGATGCGCGCAGGCAAGAAACGCGCGCTTGAAAGTTGGGAGCTGGCTCATGTATGAAGCGCACTCACTCAGGTCAGTTGGTGCGCCGGCAGGCAACAAAAGGTGTTGGCGATCATCTCACTCACTCTCCCTCACTCAGTCACCACTCACCAAGGCACTTTGTTGATTAAGTGTACGTCTTCGCTGTCAACCCAAAAGCTGTGAGCTTGCAGACGGCAGCTCGTGTTTTCTTCTCAGATTGCTCATCACCTCTTGTGAACCACGCACCAAAGTGACGGTCACCACTGCCCAGCCTACTAGCCACCACTGCCCAGCCAACTAGCTGCGCCCGCAAGCAAAGCCGTTTCTGCAGTGAGAGGGAATGCGACATTCGCTCACTCACCCAGTTACTCACTCGTGTGAGTAGTGGGAAGGACTGGCCGCCTGAGCGAGTGAGGAGTGAGTGAGGGTTGAGTGACGGAGGAGCAGGTGAGCGCCCACCCAAAGCGGGAGCCTAGGCTGAGCTAACTTCAGTTGGGAGGCACACTCAGGCGGGACTGAGCGTTGAGTGCACACCATGTCCAACTCAGTCGAGCTTGATGGTGCTGATGCTGATGTGTGCTAATAGGAGTGAGGAGGTGGGGGGGGATTGAGGGGCCATGCATCATGATAGCCATTGTAGGCCCCCGCCCGCCTCACTTCCCCGCTCACCACTCAGCTGACCCCACTCACTTTAACGTGAGTGTGAGTGACTGACTTCGCGGCTTGCCACCACCACCGCCACCACCACCGCCAACTTCCAAGTTCCACCGCCAACCTCACCGCCAGACACAAATCTTTTAAAAAAACCACAGCATGCAGGTATAAATGCCGTACCTTATAACAAGAGCGATGGTATAACATGTTAGTGATGTGTGCATTAAGTTGTAGTGGCCCGGGGACATCAAGGACTTCGAGGGAGGTCGGTGTTTAAAGTCTTGCATGCGGTCTCTTGAGAGCCCCCGCCAACACTCACGTATGGGCTCCATAGTGAGGACCCCTGTCCATTGGGTTGAGCTTCATTAAAAGTGCACCGCTCTTCCTCCATGCTCGCAACCGATGCGATTCGAACGCACGCGGGAACTCCCAATGCCTGGGTGCTAGATGTCGACATCGTAGCAGGGCACCGCCTTAACCACTCGGCCACGGTTGCTTGAGGGGATACACACGGGGGACGGGGGACGAGCCCGACACCGCGCCATCAAACGGAGAGGTGCTCGCCGCGACGGGGAATCGAACCCCGGTCTCCCGCGTGACAGGCGGGGATAATCACCACTATACGATCGCGACTTGAGAGGTGGTGAAGAAAGGGCGCACTACGAAGCAGGGGGCCGCAGCAGGGGGACGTGGTCACGCATCCTTTGGGGCTACACCATGGGGGGGTGACACCCGGAGCATCAAAGGCAAGGCCCTTGTGGGCCGGGGCACCTCATGAACTTACAAATGGACGGGAAGCGCGGACTGATGCCACTTCATCACGCAAGGACTGAGGGATGGCCGTTACCACAGGCCCACCTCCAGCTTTGAGGATGGGACGGTAATACGGTGTGAGTGGCGCATAGGCCACTCAGTCATGAAGGCGCACTCTAGGTCACTCACGCCACACAC
>SABY01000142.1 GCA_009928785.1 Clostridia bacterium
TGCACCATGTAATTGGTGGAGTAATAAAGTTTGTCGCTGTAGGATGGAAGTATTGGATAAACCAATCCAAATCCTGAATTGGTGGGTTTTGAGTTGGCGTTATAAATACCTTGCCAGTTTATTTGTCCTATCTCATCAGATTGAAAAGTCTCCGGATTATTTTCAACATCTGCGGGCGTAATGAGGTTGGTGTTTTTTAGGCTGGTTCTGGTGCCTGCGCCGCCGCCTGTTCCCAGCGAGAGATAAAAAATATTTGAGAGTGTAAATTTGCTGTTTATGGTCCACAAGTCGCGCACGCTAAACTGCGGCTTGAAATAGGTATTGGTTTTTTCGTTCAGCACATCTCGGTTTGCATCAGGATTGATGATACGTGCCGTGGTGTCGCTGTTCCATTGTTCGGCATTGCGTTGCAGGTATCCCCAGTGTTGGCTGTAGCCAATGCCCTGGTTATTAATTACAGGGAAATCAGCCGGATCCACACCATGCTCCTTTGCATATTCTGTGTCATAAGTAGCAATGGCGCGTTTGTAATAGCGTTGGACATGTGTTTGTGGAGCACCAAAACCTGTAAAGCTGGTGATGTGATTTCCCCAGCGTTTGTCTAATTTAGCAAAGAAAAACCAGGCTGTCACATTGGTCTCGTCCACCCATCCTTTGCCATCTTTGTAGGCTCCGGCCAAAGTTACATTCCATCCGCCCTTCAATGCCCCTGAATTATATCCAAGATTGGTGGTTGACTTACCGTAACCATCCACCGTTTGTTGGATAGTTATCGAGCGCTTGGTTTCGATGCCTGTGGTAAGGATATTCATGGTGCCACCTACCGATGGTAAGGCCAGCTTGGAAGCTCCCAGCCCGCGTTGCACCTGAATGCTGCGCGTTACGGCATCAAGTCCAAACCAGTTGCTCCAATATACCCAGCCATTTTCCATGTCGTTTACCGGAATGCCGTCGAGCATTACGGCCACATTGCGCTGGCTGAAACCACGAATGGTAATACGGGCATCGCCGTCGCCGCCACCTTGCTGTGTGGCATATACGCCCGGTGTTCTGTTGAGCAGCATTGGAATATCCTGCCCGGCAAGGCGTTCTTCAATTTTCGCCGGCAACAAGGTGACAAAAGCAACTGGTGTTTCGCGCGACCGCGCTACATCACCCACAATCGACACTTCATCCAACTGAATTGTTTCAAGATTAAAATTCACTTCCACCGGCTTGTCTGCAACCATTATGTCTTTCGTTTGGCTTTCGTAACCTACATAGGAGGCAACAACTGTATAGTAGCCCGGCTCCAACTGAAAAGAGAACTTTCCTTCTACATCCGTGACGGCACCTGTTACAGTTCCTTTGAGGAGCACATTGGCGCCTATCAGCGTTTCTCCTAACAAAACGTCTTTCACCACGCCGCGTACCGTTTGCTTTTGTGCGAAAGCTGCCCCGGTGCAAATAAATAACAAGCAGAAAAATAAAACCTTGTATTTCATAATTTTTGTCTTTAAAAGTCAAAAAAACACCTGCATAGTCCGTTCGACCTGCGCAGGTGTTTTTTTTAATTTGCCCCGATGGTGTGAACTATTTTATGAGAATTTTTTGCGTGGTGGTTGCACCATTCACAAAGTAAATTTTTACCAGATAAAGGCCATTATAATTTTCTGCTATCGCCACCTCCGCTTCGTTGAGGGGATTGCTAAAAGTTTGCTCAACAACCTGTTTACCCAACAGATCAAAAACTACTACTGATTTCATCATCATGTTTGATGAAAGTGTAAAATGATCGGCTACTACGGGATTGGGATAAATATTCAGTGTTCCGCCAAAGTCCGGCTCGTCGATCTTTGCAATGCTGACATGGGTGCCTAAATTGTCCCAAATATCTTTGTAAACAATATGACCGGTTTCAGGATCAATACGTCCTGGAACGGTATCCCATTCCATATCGACGATAAAGGGACTTGGACTGGAAACCACGCCCTGAAGAACATTCGGTTTGCGGATAAGAGAATGATCCGAAGTCCACGACATCCAGAAGGGGCCGTAATCGGAACCATTGGTAGCGTATTTACGTACAATGTAGTTAACAACCTTTCCTGTTACCGGCTCGCCAGCGGCATTGTTATAAGTAAGCGTCGAATCCTTCACATACGACCAACCGGTTTCTGATGAAATTGCGCTGCCTAAGCCAATCTGCCCGATCAAATCTACTGCTGTAACATTCGACATATCTTCAAGTGGGGTTTCACCGTTTGGTGTTTTCATTAAAGCGATTGCATCGTTGCCGTTCATGTAGGTGGGTGCAGGATAATCATGATCCAACTGGTTGGCTATAGCCTGTAATGCAGGATCACATGCCGGAGAAGTGGGGGTGCTGGTAGTTTGACCATTTACCAATACGTGCGTTTTGTAAGGTTCCAGCGTACCGGTGAGTTGCGTAACACCGCCACTGGTAAATGTGGATTCGCCATTGCTGAAACGGGCTACCCAATAATTGGTCAAATCGATGGTCTGGGTGGTGGGATTGTAAATTTCGACGCCTTTGTTGTTACCACTGCCTTCTACATATTCCGAAAAGAACAGATCGGTTTGGGCTGTTGCAAACACAGCTACAAAGAACATTGCAATAAATAGTACTGATTTTTTCATGATTTTGAATATTAATTGTTAAGAATTTTATTAGCTGCAAAAATAGTTAAATGAATTTAAAAACCAACATCCCCGGTTAATGGATTGGGGTAAAAACTGATATCCACGCCTTCTTCCAGTTCTTCTACTGTCAGTGTATTGCACTCGCAGTCGTGCGAACCCAAGTTTTCGGATGTGTTTTCGGGAAGCGAATCCCATTCCATGGCTACCATGAATTCATCAGGGCTTTTCATTTGTGTTTAAAAATAGTGAAAAAAAATAGCTTTATTGTAAGTTGTTTGATTACTGAAAATCATGTTAAATCAGTGTGTCTGTTTTTGAGAAGTTATTTCAAATACGATCGCGCCAATAGCCTGGCTTTCGGCTTGTGTGCATTATGGCGATTATAAAAATTTGATCATCATCATCAATTTGATATAGTATCGCAAATGGGAACTTGTTAAGAATACTGCTCCTTGTTGATTTTGAAAATTTTGGCCAAGACTTTGGGAATCTTAATATTCTTTGGATGCCAAGAAAAACCTGTTGCGAAAACTCCAGCCCCAGCCCTTCCTGGCAATCTTCATAATAATCTACTGATTTCAGCAACTCATCCTTTGCTTCAGGATGAAAAAAATATTTCATTTTGAATATTTCTTTTCTATTTCATTAAAAATGTGTTGTCCCTCAATTGGCCTGTGTTTGATGCTTTTTAAATCGGATACTCTTCGCTCTGCTTCATGTTTCCAGATTTCGATATTTTCATTAGGCAGATCATTTATTGTTCGCAACAAATCATCAACCAGCGTAAGTTTATCCTCGATTGGCAACATCGAAATATCATGTATTAATTGACTATTGTTTTTCATAAATTTAAAATTGGTAAGATTGAAAGTAAATGAAAAGATCGCTGCAGTTTTGAGCCATCATAAAGCCCGACATCAGCAGCGCAAAAATAAATAGTACTCATTTTTTCTTCATTAAGAATTTTTAATGGCTAATAATTTTATTAGCTGCAAAAATAGGTAAATGAATTTAAAATGCAGTCTCCTTTCCAATTTATTTTATCGTAGTTCTCAGTCCAAGCCAACGGGGCAGCATCGATAGCATAGTGCGTAGCGCTATGATGAAAACGACAAGATGAAAGATTTGAATTTCAAAGCCCCAACGGGGCGACATCAATAGAATAATGCGTAGCGCTATGATGAAAACGACGATATGAAAGATTTGGATTTTAACGCCCCAACGGGGCGACATCAATAGCATAGTGCGTAGCGCTATGATGAAAACGACAAGATGAAAGATTTGGATTTCAAAGCCCCAACGGGGCGGCATCAATAGCATAGTGGTGGGCTATGATAACTCCTTAGCGGGTTCGGGGTTGGCATCCCGTTGGTTGTCATGGTTGGGTTTATTTCGTTTTTAGGTACATCACAGTTGGAAATGTTTCGTTATTTTTGTGGTATTAAAAAACAAGAAATTATGGACAATTCGCAAATTGAAATCCCATTAAATAAAAGTCAGCTCGAAATACTAAAGCTTTTTAGCAGGGAGCTGGACGAGAAGGACTATCTGGAAATTAAAAGGCTTATTGTTAGATATCTTGCGGAAAAGGTCACAAAAATGGCCGATCAGGTATGGGAAGAAAAAAACTGGAATCAGGAAGAAATGGAGAACCTCGTGAATGAGCATTACAGAACCCCATACAATCCTAAAAACCAATAATGAAAGTAGTTCTGGATACTAATGTTTTGCTCGTCAGCTTTTCCAGCAAATCCAATTATCGGTGGGTTTTCGATAGCTTCCTCCAGGAACAAATTTCACTCTGCGTTACTACGGATATCTTAATCGAGTATGAGGAAATCATTACAAAACACATGGGAAGAACCTTTGCAACATTGGTTCTAAACCTATTGGAAAATGCTCCAAACCTTGAACTAATCACTAAATATTTTAAGTGGAATCTCATTCAGGCTGATGCTGACGATAACAAATTCGTGGATTGCGCAGTGGCATCCGGAGCAAAATATCTCGTGAGTAACGACAAACATTTCAAGGTACTTAAAGAAATCCCTTTCCCCAAAATAGAAATCATTACTGCAAATGAATTTAAATCCATTTTGCGCAAAGCAAAGCTAACATCCTAAATTCTTAGGTGCGGCGTACCCATAATTTTTTAAAAATTCATTTGCTAAAGATAACAAGCGACGTATGGAACAAACCCCCAACGGGGCGACATCGATAGCATAGTGCGGAGCGCTATGATGAAAACGACGAGATGAAAGATTTGGATTTCAAAGCCCCAACGGGGCGACATCGATAGCATAGTGCGGAGCGCTATGATAAAAAACGACAAGATGAAAGATTTGGATTTCAAAGCCCCAACGGGGCGACATCAATAGCATAGTGCGTAGCGCTATGATAAAAACGACAAGATGAAAATTTGAATTTCAAAACTCCAACGGGGCGACATCGATAGCATAGTGCGTAGCGCTATGATGAAAACGACGAGATGAAAGATTTGGATTTCAAAGCCCCAACGGGGCGACATCGATAGCATAGTGCGTAGCGCTATGATGAAAACGGCGAGATGAAAGATTTGGATTTCAAAGCCCCAACGGGGCGACATCAATAGTTTTCCGGCAAATCAAAATGCAAATGAATTTAAATCCATCAGGAGGGAATCCTGTTGAGCACGGCCGTGCCTTCAAGGATTTTGGTGGCCAACGAAGCCACGGTTTCCGTTTTTGCAATGTTTAATAATCCGCCACGTACAAGAATGTATTCGGCATGAAGCGGGCATGGATTTTCGTTGTTGCAGCTCTTCAGGCCAAAACCACATTTATTAAAACAACCATCTCCTTCCATCACGTGGATGATGTCGTAAATAGTTACTTCCGATTGGTTGCTGTCGAAAAAAAATCCGCCACCCCTCCCTTTCATCGATTCGAGGAGCTGGTGGCGGACAAGTGTTTGCATTATCTTGGCTGAATAGGCCTCCGGAGCCTCTATTTCTCTGGCTATTTCTTTCATCCCGGGGCGTTGTTCTTTCCAATTTTGTAGTTGAACATACACCAATGCCCGTATCGCGTATTCAGTTCCTTTTGCTAACATAGTTACAGATTTGATATTGAAGGTCTGCTTTCTTACCAAAAATTTGGTCGGTTACTTGATAGATTCCAATTCACCAAAACCAAAATTCAAACAAACCCCAAAATTAAAATTTAAACGACCAAAACCGGTGCGATAATTTTAATTTGTTTACATCTGTCACCGACGGTAGCTTTTCGTGTTTTCATTCACAAAATCATCGGCTTTACCATCGAGCGTTAGTTTGCTAATTCCTGATCGAGTGCCATTGCTTTTTTAAACAAAATATTGTTTTCCAGATGAATGTGCCGGTGAAAATCCTGCTCAAAATCTTCTAAAGTATCAAAGGTAACCCGATAGGTATTGCAACTGTTGGCAGGGGGGGTATAGTCAGCGGTCAGTGCTCTGATATTTTCAAAACGCTCATTTTCAGCTTCGTGTTCGCGTTCCATTACGCTGATGGGGCCATGGATGGCTCCTGATTGTGTGGTGCCCGTACCTGCCTGCTTTTGCTTCACCAAATTGCGAATTAAAGGAAACAAAACCATTTCTTCTTTCTGCATGTGGCTGGTCAGGTTGCCGGCAATTTGGTTAAAAAGATTTTGCACTTCCAACAAATCCGGATTGTCATCAGCATGTGAATCGCACAACTTCTGAATCTTCATCTGCAGGAAAGGAATGTTCTCCCGCACATAGCTGTGGTGACGTTTCACAATATAATCGGCCAGCTCATCCAATGCAAGCCCTTCCACAAAACGGGCATCCGGATCACTATCCAGCATTACCTGCTCTATCTCCGAAAGGAGTTCGTTTACATCGATGTTGGCATTTTTACAAGCTTCGGCTATCGAGATACCGCCGCCACAACAAAAATTGATGCTGTTTTTTTCGAACAACTGGGCAGTCTTGAAATTTGACTTTACAATATCACTTACAATAGTGGAGGTGTTAATTTCCATGATTTTTATAGTTTAATATTAAAATGAATTGAGAAAATTAGTGGCTACAAAAATAGAAAAAATTCATAAAAGGATAATTAGGTCTTAATATGTTTTTATTTTTGCCTTTTGTAAAACAATTTCATTTTTAATAACTAAAACTTAAATACAGATATGAATACAAGACGACTATGGATTGGATTTGCCGCCGTGATGATTGTTTCATTTAGCGTGCTTGGGTATTACGGATATGAAATTTACCGCGAAGCGCCACCCATCCCCGAAAAGGTAATCACCAATGAAGGCATAGTGCTTTTTACGGCCGCTGATATCAAAGACGGCCAGAATGTATGGCAATCGACAGGAGGCCAGGAATTAGGATCGGTATGGGGGCATGGTGCTTACAAGGCTCCCGACTGGACGGCTGACTGGCTGCACCGCGAAGCAATGTATATGCTCAACGAATGGAGCATGAGCCAATTTGATGTGTCTTACGAAAACCTTGACGACGAAAGCCAGGCCATGCTCCAAAAGAGGCTGCAAAACGAGCTTCGTGAAAACACCTACGATCCGGCATCGAAAGCCATCACCATTTCGGAGGAGCGTGCGAAAGCAATAGAAGCTGTTAGTAAACATTATGTTGGCATATTTATGGATGACCCATCAAAAGCTCACCTGCGCGAAGCTTACGCCATTCCGGCTAACAGCATAAAAGACCCGGAAAGGATGCGAAAAATGAACGCCTTCTTTTTTTGGGCTACCTGGGCAACCGTAACCCAAAGACCGGGGCAGGACATTACCTACACCAACAACTGGCCACCCGAAAAACTTGTGGCCAACGAACCCACCGGGGCATTGATAATCTGGACAGGCTTTAGTGTAATCATCCTGCTGTTCGGTATCGGCTTGCTGGGCTGGTACTATGCTTCAAACCGCAGTGAGAGCGAGCAACACTTTGTGCCAAAGGTAAATCCAATCTCGGGAGAAAACCAAACTCCGTCGATGAGAGCCACACTAAAATACTTCTGGGTAGTTACGGCATTGATACTGGTTCAGATTTTTATGGGAGTCATCACGGCGCATTATGGCGTGGAGGGGCTGGCCTTTTATGGCTTCCCGCTGGCGGATATTTTGCCTTACTCTATTTCAAGGACCTGGCACGTGCAATTGGCCATCTTCTGGATAGCGACCTCCTGGCTTGCCACAGGTTTGTTTTTGGCGCCAGCCATTTCAGGTAAAGAACCTAAATTTCAGAAATTGGGTGTTAATTTTTTATTCATTGCCTTATTAATAATTGTTGTTGGGTCGCTGGCCGGACAATGGATGGGCGTTATGCAAAAGCTCGGGCTTGCCGAAAATTTCTGGTTTGGCCACCAAGGGTACGAATATGTTGACTTAGGAAGATTTTGGCAGATATTCCTGTTGATCGGATTGGTTCTATGGCTGTTCCTCATGGGAAGAGCGCTTTGGCCTGCACTCAAAGCGGGTGCTGAAAACCGACATTTACTACTCATGTTTTTGATAGCATCCATTGCTATTGCCTCCTTTTATGGTGCCGGCCTTATGTGGGGTCAGCAAACCCACCTGGTGATAGCAGAATACTGGCGGTGGTGGGTGGTGCACCTTTGGGTAGAAGGTTTCTTCGAAGTGTTTGCCACGGTGGCTATTGCTTTTCTTTTTGTGCGTATGCAACTTATCAGAACCAGCATTGCAACTGCAAGCGTTCTGTTCTCGACCATTATTTTTCTTTCGGGAGGGATTCTGGGCACATTCCACCATCTCTATTTTTCGGGCACGCCGGTGGCGGTGCTCGCCCTAGGCGCATCGTTTAGTGCGCTGGAGGTGGTTCCGCTTGTGTTTATGGGCTTCGAGGCTTACCACAACATGCAGTTAAGCAAAACTGGGGATTGGGTGAAAGCCTATAAATGGCCGATCTATTTCTTTGTTTCGGTTGCTTTCTGGAATTTTCTGGGTGCCGGGATATTCGGTTTTGTAATCAATCCTCCCATCGCGCTCTATTACATGCAGGGTCTCAACACCACGCCGGTTCATGCACATACAGCTCTCTTTGGCGTGTATGGTATGCTGGGCATCGGGCTAATGCTTTTCGTGCTGCGGGATATGGACTTGAAAGCTATATGGAAAGAGAAAACCATCAGGATTGCCTTCTGGTCTTTAAATATCGGACTGCTGCTGATGGTGCTGCTAAGTGTGTTGCCTGTCGGGCTGTTACAAACAGTAGCCAGCGTAAAACATGGTTTGTGGTATGCCCGTTCGGCCGAATTTCTGGAAACACCCACAATGGAAACCATGCGCTGGCTCAGGGTTATCGGCGATACCATTTTTGCAATTGGGGCACTGTACCTCGGCTGGTTTGTTTTTGGTCTCAAAGGAGGCTGGTCGATAAGAAAAGAGGGTAGAGGATAGAGGGTAGAGGGTAGAGGGTAGAGGGTAGAAGGTAGAAGGTAGAAGTTAGAAGTTAGAAGTTAGAAGGTAGAAGGTAGAAGATAGAAGGTAGAAGGTAGAAGGTAGAAGGTAGAGGAAAGGAGAAAAAACCTATTTAGGGTTTGCTGAAAAATACATTACACACTGACCATCAAATCTCTAAAGCAAGATTATTTAATTTTAATATCGCGGTGCGCTGCACCTTAGTGCCGCT
>SABY01000143.1 GCA_009928785.1 Clostridia bacterium
GAGATTAACGGTGTCGCTCAAAGCGACGCCGTTAATTGTCATGGCCATTTGGAATTTATTTGGAACTTTTTACACCAGCTACTGACGGTTGCTTTATTGACTTTTGGAATTTGTCCGCCGGTGTTTGGACGAGGTTGCACCTCGTCCACATTATTTTTACAGGCTTTGCATGTTGAAACCGAACCGAGCAGTAAAGGCAGGCAAAGCCTGCAAAAATAGAGAACGGCTTAGGCGCAGCCTAAGCCGAACGAGGAGGTGTTGCGCCTATGGAGTTCACCAGTTTGGCTATTGAGATTTGATTATTGAAATTTATTTGGAACTGTTTACACCGGCTATTGACGGTTGCTTTATTGTATTTTGGAATTTATTTGGAACTTGTTTTATTGACTTTTGGAATTTATTTGGAACTTGCCCAGTTTGGCTATTGAGATATGATTATTGAAATTTATTTGGAACTTGTTTTATTGTCTTTTGGAATTTATCTGGCACTTGCTTGGAATTTGTCCGTCAAAGAAGAGATGTAAGTGGAAGCCAAATCCCAAATTCCAAATCACAAATAAATTCCAAATTCTAAAATTCAAACCACGGAGCAGTTTGGTTATTGAAATTTGATTGTTGAGATTTATTTGGAACTGTTTACTCCGAATACTGGCGGATGTTTTATTGATTTTTGGAGCTTGTGCTAAAAATCCCAAGTTCCAAATTCCAAATGACAAATAAATTCTAAATTCCAAAACTCAAACCGCGGAACAGTTTGGTCATTGAAATTTGATTATTGAGATTTATTTGGAACTGTTTTATTGATTTTTGGAGCTTGAGCTCAGAAATCTCAAATTCCAAATTATTAGGGATGTTGCTCCTACGGAGCTAAACAGTATCTTTTTTCGTGACAACGGGGCACAAAAAAAAGGGTAAGCTACCTGTGTCGCACCGCTTCAACCACCTACCCTTGCTGCCTTCCGACCCTGGGGGGATTCAGTAGGAGCTGATCGCACAGGACTTACCCCGGCGGCAAAGATAATACTTCATCAACAACCGCCAAGAAAGTTTCTTTTAAAATCTAATTTCCACTTTTTCCACCTGCTATCATTTTCCTTCGTACATTTGCGGGCATTAACCAAAAAACATTTTTACAATGAACGAAAGTATGTCAAAAACTAATTTTACGCTGATGCATGGCGTCATTCTCGGCGGCGTTCTCATTGTTTTCAGCCTGTTTCTTTATCTACTCGACATGTCGCGTAGTGGATTGCAATATGTCAGTTATGCCATTTTGATTGGCTATTTGTTGTACGCCCTCATTCAGTGGCGCGATAAATACAACGAAGGGGTTCTGAGTTATGGACAATCTTTTTCGACGGGTTTTCTGATTATCCTGTTTTCGTCGTTTCTTGTAGCTGCCTATGTGGTTTTATTTTTTGGACTGGTAGCTCCCGGTGAAATTGATGTAATGTTGCGCGAAGCCGAAGAAGGCGTTCTCAAAGCCCAGCCCAATATGGATGACGAAACGCTCGAGACCACCATGCATTGGACAAGCATGATGATGACACCCTGGATGATGGCCGTGTGGGCTTTTGTAGGTAATCTTTTCGCTGGATTGGTACTCTCGGCGATTCTTGGTGCTTTTGTAAAAAAAGAACCCAAACCTTTTTAATATTTCATGGACGTTTCGATAGTCGTACCCGTTTACAACGAAGAAGAGTCGCTGCCGGAGCTTACGCGATGGATAGCCGAAGTAGCCGAAAAAGCATCGTTGAGCTACGAAGTCATTTTTGTGGATGACGGTAGCAGCGACAGCAGTTGGCTGGTTATCGAAGGGCTGCAACGCGAATACAATACGGTGCGTGGCATCAAATTCAGGCGCAACTACGGCAAGTCGGCGGCACTGCATCTTGGCTTTGGCGCCTCGCAGGGCGAAGTGGTCATCACCATGGACGCCGACCTGCAGGATAGCCCCGACGAGATTCCTGAGTTATACCGCATGATTAAAGAAGAAAAGTATGATGTGGTTTCAGGTTGGAAAAAGGTGCGCCACGATCCCATTGGGAAACGCTGGCCATCGAAGTTCTTCAACTGGACTACCCGCCGCATCTCAAAAATAAAACTCCACGACTTCAATTGCGGCCTCAAGGCTTACCACCGCGATGTAGTGAAAACCATAGAGATTTATGGTGAGATGCACCGCTACATCCCGGTCATCGCCAAATGGGCCGGCTTCGGACGCATCACCGAAAAGGTGGTGCAGCACAGGGCACGTAAATATGGCAAATCGAAGTTTGGCGCCGGACGCCTTATCAAAGGATTTCTGGATCTAATTACGCTCACATTTGTTTCCAACTTTGCCAAACGTCCCATGCACTTCTTCGGCGTAATTGGCACATTACTGTTTGTTGTTGGATTTGTCATCGCAGCGTATCTGCTGGTTGCTAAATTTGTTTGGCTGGAATATCGCATGACCGAACGGCCCTTGTTTTACTTTGGGTTATTGGCCATGATGATGGGTACACAAGTTTTTGTGGCAGGATTTGTTGCCGAAATGATTTCGCGCAGCTCCTCGCGGCGCAACTCCTACGTTATCGAAAAACGTGTTGGCATCAAAAACATAGAGAATCTTGAAAAATAGTCCGCGCCAGCGAAATATTATCATCCTGGGGTCGGCTTATCCACTGCGCGGTGGCGGCATCGCTACCTACAACGAACGACTGGCACGCGCTTATCAACAACATGGCGACACGGTTTCCATCATCACCTTTTCGTTGCAATATCCTTCGTTTCTGTTTCCCGGCACCACACAATATTCCACCGAATCGCCCCCCGAGGATCTTCACATCGAAGTACTGGTAAACTCTGTCAATCCGCTAAACTGGCTAAAAGTAGGCCGGCTGATCAAAAAGCGCCGACCCGACCTGCTGGTGTTGCGGTACTGGATTCCATTTATGGGGCCATGCCTGGGAACCATCAGCCGCATCGTCCGCCGCAACCGCCACACACGCATTGTGGCCATCGTGGATAATTACATTCCGCATGAACGGCGACCGGGTGATAAATTATTTTCTAAATATTTTATCAAACCCATCCACGGCTTCGTCACCATGTCGCGGCAAGTACTGAGCGATTTGGCGAAAGCCGACAAAAAAAAACCACGGCAATATTGCCCGCATCCGCTCTACGACAACTTTGGAGCATTGCAACCCAAAGCCACGGCACGCGAACGATTGGGATTGCCTGTCGATGGACGCTATTTGTTATTTTTCGGATTTATCCGCGATTACAAAGGCCTCGATCTTTTGCTCGAAGCTATGGCCACGCAAGAGGTGCAGCAAACCGATGCCCGGTTGATTGTAGCTGGTGAATTTTATGCCGACGCCAAACCTTATCACGACATCATCGCGAAGCATAAGTTACAGCAGCGTGTGATTCTGGCTACGCAATTTATTCCAAATGATGCTGTAGCCGATTATTTTAATGCCGCCGATCTGGTGGTGCAGCCTTACAAAGAGGCTACTCAAAGCGGCGTAACACAGGTGGCTTATCATTTCGAAAAACCCATGATCACTACCAACGTTGGCGGGCTATCGGAGATGGTGCCCGATGGCGTTACCGGTTTTGTGGTGGAGCCTGATGTAAAAGACATTGCACGAGCTATTGCCAGATTTTTTGAGGAAGACAAAGAAGAAGAATTTGTAGAGAATATTAAAAAAGAAAAACTGAAATTCTCATGGGAACGGATGCTGGAAGCTATCGATGAGGTGGCCCGAGGTAGTTAGCTTCTCTCTTTTAACTCAAATCATTAAAAATATTTGAACTTTGAAATTTTGGTTTTTTGAATTTTATTTGGAAATTGCTTTTTTGGATTTTGGAATTTTATAATTTGGTGTAGCTTTTATATTTATTAATAATGGAAAAAACCGGGCGCAATAAATATTACAGAAGCAAAGCGCCGCTGCGGCTGGGTCTGGCCGGTGGCGGCACCGATGTGGCTCCATATTGTGAGCTTTATGGTGGCACCATCCTCAATGCTACCATCAGCCTTTACGCTTATGCCACGCTGCAGCCCCGCAACGATGGCAAAATAGTGCTGCACGCCATCGACAAGGAAGAGGTGCTCACCTTCGGCAGCCAGCCTCTGCTCCCACTCGACGGACGCCTCGACCTGCTCAAAGGCGTGTATAATCGTGTGATCCGCGATTTTGATTTAAAACCGCTGTCGTTTACACTCACTACCTACGTGGATGCTCCCGCAGGTTCCGGATTGGGGACCAGCTCTACGCTGGTGGTTGCAATTTTGGGCGCTTTCGCGGAATGGCTGCGGCTGCCGCTTGGCGAGTATGACCTGGCACAATTGGCCACCGAAATCGAGCGCACCGACCTGGCCATAGAAGGCGGACGGCAGGACCAGTATGCGGCCACTTTTGGAGGTGTCAATTTTATGGAGTTTTCGGCAAACGACAAGGTGATCGTCAACCCATTGCGCATCCGCAGCGCCTATCTCCACGAGCTGTCACACAATCTGGTTCTTTATTATACCGGCACCAGCCGGCTTTCGTCGATCATTATCGAGGCGCAAAGGCGCAACGTAGAAAACAACCTATCAGTTTCGATAGAAGCCATGCACCAGTTGCGAAAGCAGGCCGTGATGATGAAGGAAGCCTTATTAAAAGGTGAACTCGATAAGCTGGGTGAGATTTTGGATTTTGGCTGGCAGCACAAAAAGCAAATGGCCGAAAACATAACCAACGACGCCATCGATGAAATCTACGATGCAGCGCGCAAAGCAGGAGCCACCGGCGGGAAAATATCGGGTGCCGGTGGTGGCGGGTTTATGATTTTTTACTGCCCCGGAAACGCCCGTGCGCAAGTAGTAAAAACCCTCGCAACCTACGGCGGCCAGATAAAACGATATGAATTTACACCCAGCGGCCTTACTACCTGGAATATTTGACAATAGGAAACTGTAGGTGGATTTTACCTTTTTATTTTACCACCGACAATTTTTGCGTGACGATTCCCTGTAGCGTGGTAAGCTGCACCAGATACAATCCGGGAGCCACATCACTCAATGAAATGCTGGCAGAAGTTGTTGATAGACCCAATGGCTGATTTCTTATTATTGCACCATCGGCCAGACGAATCAATTTTAGATTAATAGCCTCCGGTTCATCCCACCGAATTACCACAAAATCCTGTGCCGGGTTAGGGTAAACTGAAAGCTGACCGCTGCCGGCTGTTGCAGGTTCATTAATGTCGGTGGCTCCGCAGTTTGAAATGATGGACGCAAAACACTCGACCGAAGGAGGCGAGCAAACCCCAAACTTTAGCTTTTTGTCGGGGCATACCACACAATACGTCGGGTAGCCCATAAATATTTGTCCGTCGATAATTTTGGCGATGGCCTCCGGTGCGTTGCCTTCGGGGCCTGCACACGGATTGCTAACGCCATATTGGATTTTGTAGATGTTGATGTCGGCATTGCTGTCGTAAGGCGAAAGACCGAGCATTACTACATCGGCCTGGCCGGAACCCCACGTGACATATACTTCTTCGAGAATTGGAGCATATGCCTGGCAGGTACCTCATGTGGCCGTAAACAAATCGAGTAAAACCGTTTTACCCGAATCAAGCAATGAATAGAGATTGTACGTTACACCTTCTGAATCTGTTACCGTAAAATCGTTGACATTGCGGCCATCCAGGTAAGTAATGTTTTGATGATGTTGGGCGTAGCCTCCAGCCATCATCCCCATCATAAAAATTCCTATTAGAAATAGTTTTAAGTTCATTTTTATCAATTTTAATTTCGATAGATATCAATAGCAAATAACTTTTTTTTGGAACAGATGTTCAAAAGGTGGCCCACCAAATTGCTTTTGAAACCCTATCTTTGCAGCCATTCGCATAGGCTTTACCGCCACAAAACTTTTGCTATGAATAAACTATTTGGATTCACCATCTTCATCATAATTTTACTATTGATCTCATCCTGCCAACCTGCCGAAAAGCATCAGCGATTTCTGATTACCGGCGAAGCACAGGGCACGAGCTACACAATCATTTATTACGCAACCGATATGGTATTTACACAATTTCAGGCCGATTCGCTGCTCGATGCTTTCGATATGATCGCTTCCTCATGGGAAGAAAATTCGATCATTTCGCGCATCAACAGAAATGATAGTACTGTAGAAGCTGACGCTGATTTCATTAATATCTTCAAGCAGTCGCAGCGTATTGCCGAAGCCACCGACGGAGCATTCGACATTACCGTGGAGCCACTGGTGAATGCCTGGGGCTTTGGTTTCCGAAACAAAACAGAGATGGACTCGCATGTGGTTGACAGCCTGCTGCCGCTGGTGGGCTACAAGGCGGTGAAGCTGGCAGGCAACAAAATAGTGAAAGACAATCCGGCTATTCAAATCGACTACAACGCAATAGCTCAGGGCTACTCCGTGGATTGGGTAGCAGGATTTCTTATGAACAAAGGAATCAAAAATTTTCTGGTAGAAATAGGTGGCGAAGTGTTGGCGCATGGCAGCAAACCCGGTGCGGCACAATGGGTGGTGGGTATAGAAAAACCTGCCGCCAATGCTGACGCTCCTCAAATCCTCGAAGCTACCGTTGCGCTGACCAACCGCGCACTGGCCACATCGGGCAACTATAGGAAGTTTTATGAAAAAGACGGGATCCGCTATTCACACACCATCGATCCGGCCACAGGCTATCCTGTGCGACACTCGCTGCTATCAGCCACGGTGATTGCCGACAGTGCAGCCATCGCCGACGGTTACGCCACCGCTTTTATGGTGATGGGGTTGGAAAAATCGCGTGCTTTTCTCAACGAGCATCCCGAAATGGAAGGCTACTTCATTTATTCAGATGATGATGGCAATTTCAAAACATGGGCCACAGCCAAACTCCGGGAAACCATCAATGAACAATAAGCCACTTCACGCTGTGCTTATGATTTCGTCCCGTTGGGGTTAAATTCAAAGTTCAAGATTCAAAATTCAAAATTCGATATTCAAGATTTATTTTCTAATTCAAAATTCCAACATTCATGTGTTGGTTTTGATTTCGCCCAAAATTCCAACATTCATGTGTTGGTTTTGATTTCGCCCCGTTGGGGCATAAATTCAAGATTCAAGATTCGATATTCGATATTCAAGATTTCTTTTCTAATTCAAAATTCCAACATTCATGTGTTGGTTTTGATTTCGCCCTGTTGGGGGATAAATTCAAGATTCAAGATTCGATATTCGATATTCAAAATTTGTTTTCTAATTCAAAATTCCAACATTCATGTGTTGGTTTTGATTTCGCCCCGTTGGGGCTTTTTATTCATTTCGTCGAACATAGCCACAGCGCTTCACGCTGTGCTTATGATTTCGCCCCGTTGGGGCTAAAATTCAAAATTCGATATTCAAAATTCCAACATTCATGTGTTGGTTTTGATTTCGCCCCGTTGGGGGATAAATTCAAGATTCAAGATTCAAGATTCGATATTCGATATTCAAGATTTCTTTTCTAATTCAAAATTCCAACATTCATGTGTTGGTTTTGATTTCGCCCCGTTGGGGCTTTTTATTCATTTCGTCGAACATAGCCACAGCGATTCACGCTGTGCTTATGATGTCGCCCCGTTGGGGCCAAAATTCAAAATTCGATATTCAAAATTCCAAAATATTGTTCGGCAATCTTTCTTGTCATTCTTGGATTGATGTCGCCCCGTTGGGGCTATCATTCTCACAAGTCTTCACCCGCCTCCTTTTTTCTACCCTCCATTTTCTAATCTCTAACTTCTAATCTCCAACTTCTACCCTCCATCATCAAATCTCTAACTTCTACCCTCCATCTTCTAATCTCTAACTTCTACCCTCTAACTTCTAATCTCCAACTTCAAATCTCTAATTTCTAATCTCTACCTTCTACCATCCAACCTCTAAAAACTAAAAAGCCAAAGCAAAATGCCCTGGCTTTTAATATTTTATCAAATGACGGAAGTGATTATTCAGCTACCACTTCAAATTTTACTTCGCCTTTGATGTCTTTGTAGAGATTTACTTTGGCGGTGTACTCGCCAAGTTCTTTTATGGAATCGCCATCCACGACGATTCTCTTACGGTCGATTTCGTAGCCTTTTTCGGCCAGGGCGTCGGCAATTTGTATTGCATTTACAGAGCCGAATATTTTACCGGAAGTTCCGGCTTTGGCGCCAATGGTCAGGCTTACTTTTTCGAGCAATTTGGCAGTGGTTTGTGCTTCGTTGCGCAGCTTATCTTCTTTAAAAGATTTCTGGCGCTGCACTTCGGCAAGCACTTTTTTGTTGGTGGCATTGGCCAAAATTGCCATGCGTTGCGGAATCAGATAGTTACGGGCATAACCGTCTTTTACCTTTACGGTATCGTTTTCGTAACCCAGCTTCTCGATATCTTGTTTCAAAATTACTTCCATGGTTTTCCCTCCTATTTTAATAAGTCAGCAACATAAGGTAACAGCGAAAGATGGCGGGCGCGCTTGATGGCCTGCGACACTTTCTTTTGAAATTTGTTGGATGTGCCCGTGATGCGGCGCGGTAGAATCTTACCCTGCTCGTTTACGAATTTCATAAGGAAATCTGCGTCTTTGTAGTCGATGTATTTAATGCCGGCTTTTTTGAATCGGCAATATTTTTTCTTTTTAACATCAACTGCAATGGGAGTCAGGTATTTTATTTCTGAATTTTGTTGTGCCATTGTTTTTACGAATTTAAATTACGAAAAAGATTAATTTTCCTCAGCGGGTTCGGTTACGGCTTCTTTGGCTTTCACGCGTTTTTTCTCGTTGTAGGCCACGGCGTGCTTGTCGAGTTTCACGGTGAGGAAACGCATTACACGTTCGTCGCGCTTGAGTGCCAGCTCAAAGTCGGCCAGCAGTGCACCTTCGGCTTTGAATTCGTAGAGATAGTAAAAGCCGGTAGATTTCTTCTGGATAGGATACGCCAGTTTGCGCATGCCCCAGTTTTCTTCGTGCACCAGCTCAGCACCTTTGTTGGTCAGGTAGTCCTGATACTTCTTTACCGCTTCCTTCATCTGATCGTCAGACAAAACGGGAGTTAAAATGAAAACGGTTTCATACTGATTTAACATCTTG
>SABY01000144.1 GCA_009928785.1 Clostridia bacterium
AACAGATTGGGAGTTTTCATCGGCTCGGGACTATGCTGGACTAAGGGATGGAAAATTAATAAACAAGGATGTTGCAAGAGGTTACATTGTTAATCTATTTTCGGGATAAACCGACGGTGTCGCTTTAAGCGATGCCGTCGGTCAGCGAGGAGAACGACGCCATCAGTGAGCAGGGAGAGCGCCGCCATCGGTTGATAAGAAAAATACTGTATTTTTGTTACTTTATTACGTTCTTTGAAACCAAAGCCCAGCAGGGTCAAGTATGACCGATTGGGGGAGCAGTATGAGTGGAATCCAATAGCTGATAGCTGGTGGCGCGCGGCATTTCCGTGTAGCTGGCTCCTTTTTGGCACTTTCTTTTCATTTTTATAAAAAATAAATACTATTACAATGAATCACATCACATTAGACGACTTTAAAAAATTAGCACAAAAGCACCAGCCTCATTGCGTAAGCATCTTTATCCCTACGCACAGGGCAGGGCAGGAGGTAAACCAACGTATCGACCAGCGAATGTTGAAAAATAAGCTCAAAACGGTACGCCAGCAACTGGAAGAGTATCAGCTTAACGATGGCGAAATTGATAAGCTGCTGCAACCTGCTGCTGCACTGCTTACCCATGGCGACTTCTGGAAAAATCGTTCCGATGGCCTGGCTTTATTTATCTCACCAGGCGAATTTGTTTATTATTCGCTCCCGGTTTCCTTCAACACTTTTTCGTTAGTCAGCACACATCATTATTTGTTGCCGCTCATCCCGTATCTTAACAACGAAGGGCGCTTTTATCTTTTGGCGCTTAGCCTCAACGAGGTAAAACTTTACGCAGGGTCGCCGCACCATCTGGATGAGGTTGAAGAAGCCGCGCAACATTTGCCTGCCGGAATGGAAGACGTTTTGGGTGATGATAACACGCAGCGCAACTTGCAGTTTCGCACGCAGCAATCCGGTGGTGAGCATACCATGTACCACGGCCATGGCGCCGGAAAAGATGATGCGAAGACGGAGACTTTGAAATATTTCAGAGCTATAAACGATGGCCTGCTGAAGATACTGCACAATGAGAAGGTGCCGCTGGTTGTCGCCGCCGTGGAGTATCTGGTGCCCATTTATGCCGAGGCCAACGACTATAAATATTTGTGGGAAGATTCCATTGCCGGTAATCCCGAGCGCGAAAACCTGGCTGAGTTACACAAAAAAGCCTGGGAGCTGCTTGCCGATCATTTCGATAGCGAGCGCCACGAAAAGTCTGATTTGTTTGAGGGGGCGCTTGCCAACAAGCGCGCTGCTTACAAAATGGATGAAGTGGTTCCTGCTGCTATCAACCAGCGCGTGGATACCCTTTTTGTAAGCAAAGGCGACGAAGTGTGGGGCACCTTCGACCGCGCGCAAAACGACATCCGCATTGAAAACGAAAAAACCGAACACAACACCGGCCTGCTCAACCTGGCCGCCACACATACGCTACTCAACGGCGGACGTGTGTTTGTGATGCCGCCCGACAAAATGCCCGAGAGCACCTCGAAACTCAACGCTTTGTTTCGCTATTAATAGGCTGTCTTTTTAAGAGGATTGTAAAATACGGGTGGTTTGAGCCTATTCTGAATGTGTGTCTTCTCTGTTTTTATGTTTCAACTTTGAAAATATTAGAACGTGAAAAAATAAATTAATTTCGCTGCGAGAAACCGTTGGCTAATTCGCCGATTGGTGTAGAATTGAAATTGTTTATTCAGTAGCTTCTAATAAAAACATTTCGTATGAAAAGAACATTCAAAGTTTCAGTGGTTGCCTTTACCCTCCTTTTTTTCCTTGCACCCGTTGTATCGCAAGCCCAGGCTCAGATAGAGGTTTCACCTTTTGCCGGCTATATGTTCGGCGGAAGCCTGAAACTTTATGAAGGGAAGCTAAAAGCAGAAAATGCAGCAAATTATGGAGTTGCCGTCGATTTCAAAATTGCTCCTGATATGCAGATAGAGTTGATGTGGACACAGATGAACACAGAGGCACAGTTTAATACTTATTATGGGTATGATAATCTTGCCACCCGGAAATTTGATCTGAATGTGGGCTACATACAGATTGGCAGTGTAAGGGAAATGGATTTTGATAAAGTGCATCCTTTTGCTGTTGTTTCACTCGGAACAACATATTTCATCCCTTCCAATGTTACTTATCTTGATGGAACACCCACCGATGTTGACAGTGAATGGAAGTTTTCGATGACCGTGGGTGGAGGTGCGAAAATCTGGATTTCTGACAAAGTCGGCATCCGGCTTCAGGGCAATCTGATGCTTCCCATGTTTTGGGGAGGTGCCGGATTCACTGTTGGCACCGGTGGTGCAGGATTTACTTTAGGAGCAGGCACTTCGATGGTACAGGGGAGTTTTACAGGCGGCTTAATTTTCGCACTTAATAAACCGGCACAATAAAATATTTTATAAAAAAGCCCTGCATTTTGCGGGGCTTTCTTTTGATCATTATTTGGTTTAAAAAATCAAGATTTTAATAACGGCTTTTACTAAAATTTTAATAAAAAAAAGGCGCAGCAGCAATCCGGTAAAGGAAATACTGTTGCGCTTCGTTTTTATCGTCCGTTGGCTCGGTTGTCGGTGAGCCAGAGGTAGGCTTCCTTTTTTGACGAAAACTGCTCTACGCGGGCGGTCATCAGATTTTCGCTGAACAGCTCGCTGAGGCGATAGCCAAAGTTGAGCTGTTCCATGGTTTTGGTGAGTATGGCCACCGACTTGTTTTCGATGATGGCTTTGTTGCGCACCAGCCAGGCAAAAAACTGATCCAGCTTTTCTTTGGTAAAAGTGATTTTCATCTTGCGCAAATCCATCACGATGCCACGGATACGCCCGTAGTCGGTGTCGTCGATTTGGTTTTGTTTCATGCGGATAAATTCGCCTGCGTTGAGGCTCCCTGAGAAATTCTCGATCAGATAGTTGTCTTCCAACAGATTGTATGTAATCATGCTCCTTAAAGTTTTAGAAGTTAAAGCGTAGATTATTTTATCATACAAGCTATCTTTTGATTTTTAATTATCAGGTTCAGCCAATACAACGGCGTATTGTCTGTAATAATGTCCATCAAATTGGGGGCGGCTTCGGGATTTTACAGAATAAATTTTGCCTGCTTTGCGCAATAGGTTGATGCTCTTGATGGTAGGGTTGATAATGCTGGATTCCCTGCTGTCAAAGGAACAGGTTAAAAATTGTTATTTTAAAAATTAATAAAGTTCCCGTAAGGTGAGTTGTAAGAAAGAGCAAAAAAAAGCCTGTCAATTATTTATTGACAGGCTTTAGTGGTACCCGAGGCCGGAATCGAACCGGCACGAACAAAAGTTCATTGGTTTTTGAGACCAACGCGTCTACCTATTCCGCCACTCGGGCTTGATTTTTAAAGAACTTTTGGCGCAAAGCACCGTGTTTTTCAGGGTCGCAAAAGTAATGATTATTATTAATTTAAAATTAATTTCTATAAAAAAATGTTTCCTCCCCAATTAATATAGTAATTTCGCAGCCTCTTCATAGGAGTGTTTTTCACGCGTAAACGGTTCATTATCATGGCAGCAACAGTAAATATCTTTTCGGGCGACAGTTCCAGATACCTGGCTGAGCGCATTGCTAAGGCTTACGGTGCCAGTCTGGGTAACGTCACTATCTCACATTTCAAAGATGGCGAATACCAGCCTTCGTTCGAGCAGACCATACGCGGCAACGACGTTTTCCTGGTGCAATCCACCAATCCGCCTGCCGACAATCTTTTTGAGCTGCTCCTGCTCATCGATGCAGCCAAACGTGCTTCAGCAAAAAGAGTTGTGGCGCTAATACCGTATTTTGGTTTTGCGCGTCAGGATCGCAAAGATAAGCCGCGCGTGTCTATCGGCGCCAAACTCATTACCAATCTGCTGGTGGCTGCCGGCGTCGATCGTATTATTACAATGGATTTGCACAGCGATCAGATTCAGGGCTTTGTAGATATTCCCGTGGATCACATGTACGCATCTTCTATTTTTGTTCCTTATCTCAAAACCATTAACCTGCCCAACCTTACCATGGCTTCGCCGGATACAGGTGGTACAAAAAGGGCTGCTGCTTACGCTAAATTTCTTGATACCGATCTGGTGATTTGCTTCAAGCAACGCAAAAAAGCAAATGAAGTTGATACCATTCGCATTATCGGCGACGTAAAAGGCAAAGACATTATTTTGGTGGATGACATCATCGATACTGCCGGCACCATTACCAAAGCCGCCAACATGATGATGGAACAGGGCGCCGATTCGGTTCGCGCCGTGTGCACGCATCCGGTTTTTTCCGATTCTGCCCTGGAGCGTATCGAAGAATCAGCACTATGCGAAGTATTGGTTACCGACACTTTGCGGCGTGAATCATCTGGCAAGATCACCGTGCTGAGTACGGCTGAAATTTTTGCCGATGTAATTCACCGCGTTAACAGAAATAAATCGATAAGTACTCACTTCGAGTTCTTTACGATGATATAGTTCATTATTTTATTTATCTATTAATTTTTTTAAAACATGAAAGCATTAAAATTGAGCGGTTCTCTCCGCGAGAACGTAGGGAAAAAAGATGCTAAAATGCTGCGCAAAGAGGGCAATGTTCCTTGTGTGCTGTATGGTGGCGAAAAACAGGTACATTTTGTAATTGCCCAAAAGGCTTTCAAAGACCTTATCTTTACTCCCAACACTTACCTGGTCGAGCTTTCGCTGGCCGGAAAAGCTTACAACGCAATTCTTCAGGATGTGCAATACCATCCGGTAAGCGACAGCATCCTCCATGTGGATTTTATTCAGATTTCTGATGACCGCGAAGTAGCTCTCTCGGTGCCTGTGCTGAGCATAGGAACTTCCAAGGGTGTGCTCAAAGGCGGACGTCTGATAAAGAAATACCGCAAACTGAAAATTAAGGCTTTGCCCGGCAACCTGCCTGATTTTATCGAAGTCGATATCACCGCATTGGGTATTAACGACAGCATTAAAGTGTCGGACTTGAGCCGCGAAAACCTCACCTTCCTCGATCCGCCTACATCGGTGGTACTCATGGTTAAATCAGCTCGTGTTGCCGAAGCCGATGAGGATGAATTACTCGAAGAAGCCGAAGGCGATGAAACTGCTGCTCCTGCTACAGAGGCAAAAGCCGAGTAGTTTCCTTTTCGGAATAATCAACAAAAGGTACAGAGCCAGCGCTTTGTGCCTTTTTTCTTTTTTTTATTAATAAAAACATTTGCGATAAGCGCCTATGAAATACCTCATTGCCGGACTCGGAAACATCGGCAGCGAATATGCCAACACACGCCACAATGTGGGCTTTCTGGTTGCCGATGCACTGGCACAAGCCACAGGAGCTACCTTCGAAACGCTGCGTCTGGCCATGGTAACGCAAGCTCGTTTTAAAGGCCGTCAACTGGTGGTAATAAAACCGACCACCTATATGAATCTGAGCGGAAAAGCGGTAAAATATTGGATGGACAAAGAAAATATTCCCATCGAAAATTTGCTGGTAATCTTCGACGACCTCGACCTCGACACCGGCGTGCTGCGCATGCGCCCCAAAGGTAGCGGGGGCACACACAACGGAATCAACGATATCATCGATACTCTCGGAACCAACGCTTTTGCGCGGCTGCGCGTAGGCATTGGCAGCGACTTTGCACGCGGTTTTCAGGTGGATTATGTGCTGGGGCAATGGACCAAAAGCGAGGAAAAGATCATGCTCGAAAAAATTCCAGTGGCCGTAGAGATGATTCAAAGCTTTGTGTTCGCCGGAGCGCTGCAAACCATGAATCGTTATAATAATAAATAATCTGTTTCTCCCACTCTTGCTTGCGTAGCTATGGTACAAAACCATTTTCTCCGGCACATCTCCGGTTCTTTAGCCCGGCCATTTATGGCCGGGGTTTTAGTTTAAGTAAACTCTGTCATTTACGTCTGGGCGACGGAATAAAGTGATTTGTGTTTACATCGTAGCGAAATGCTGACGATAGAGTCGCTCCTTACTCCTCAAACAAATCAAACTTAATCCCCTGCGCCAGTGGCAGTTCCTTGCTGTAGTTGATGGTGTTGGTTTGGCGGCGCATATAGGCTTTCCAGGCATCGGAGCCTGATTCGCGGCCACCGCCAGTATCCTTTTCGCCACCAAAAGCACCACCTATTTCTGCGCCGTTGGTGGCAATGTTTACGTTGGCGATGCCACAGTCGGAGCCGACATGTGAGAGGAAAAGTTCTGTTTCGTGAATGTTTTTGCTGAAGATAGCCGACGAAAGACCCTGCGGCACACTGTTGTGCAGCTCGATGGCTTCTTCGATGGTTTTGTATTTGATAAGATAAAGAAGTGGTGCAAAAGTTTCTTCCTGCACTATTTCCCAATGGTTTTCAGCTTCCGCAATGGCAGGCCGCACATAACATCCCGACTGGTAGGGGTCGCCTTCGAGTACCTCGCCACCATAAACGATTTTGCCACCCGTTTTTTTCACAGTTTCCTGCGCCATTACAAAAGTTTCTACAGCCGATTTGTCGATCAACGGGCCCACGTGTGTGTTTTCGTCGAGTGCATTACCTATTTTTAGTTGCTTGTAGGCGCTGACCAGTTTTTCTTTAAAAAGATCGTAAACCACCTCATGAATAATCAACCGGCGGGTGGAGGTGCAGCGCTGACCGGCAGTGGCGGTGGCGCCAAAAATGGAAGCACGCAGTGCCAGGTTTAGGTTGGCATATTGGGAGATGATGATGGCATTGTTGCCACCGAGTTCCAGGATGGTTTTACCAAGTCGTGCGCCCACAATATTGTTTACACGTTTGCCCACGCGTGTGCTGCCCGTTACCGAAACGAGCGCTATGCGGCGGTCTTTCAGGAAATCGTCGCCAACATATTTGGAACTGGCGGCAACCAGACTGAGCACGCCTTCAGGGAGGTCGTTGTCGCGCAATACTTTTTCGATGATGTTGTGGGTGGCGATTGCGCTAAGCATCACTTTCGACGATGGTTTCCACAGCACCACGTTACCGGCAATAAGCGCAATCATGGCGTTCCAGGCCCATACGGCTACCGGGAAGTTAAAGGCCGAGATTACGCCCACGATACCCAACGGATGATACTGGTCGAACATGCGGTGCATCTCGCGTTCACTGTGCATCGTTGAGCCATAGAGTTGCCGCGATTGCCCTACGGCAAAATCGGCAATATCAATCATCTCTTGTACCTCGCCCAGGCCTTCCTGATATACTTTGCCCATCTCGTATGATACCAGTCGTCCCAGCGCCTCTTTATGATTTCGTAGTTCGTTACCAATTTGGCGCACTATCTCGCCACGTTTTGGAGCTGGAACCATTCTCCAGGTTTTAAAAGCTTGCTGTGCTTTTTCCACTACCTGTTCGTAATCGTCCCAGGTAGCCTGGCGGATGCCGGCGATGCGCTGCCCGTCGTTGGGCGAAAACGACTCGAGTATGTCGCCATGTGTGGTCACCCAGCCCAGCCCGGTGTGCAGCCCGTTATTAATATCTTTTATCCCCAGCTCTTCGAGGGTCTTTTTGATGTTGTAATCTTTCATTATTCGTTTTTATCTGATAAATAACTTTATTGTTGATTTGGATAGTAATCTAAACCCGAAACCGCCAAAATTGATTGATGACGATGCAAATTTTTCTGAAATAGTTCATAGTAGTGATTTCGATATGGGTCTAAAAAAAATCGACCTCCTGAAAGAAGATCGACTTCGTTTATTCAATAAATGAATTATAACGCTTTACTGCATTTTTTCAAGCTCGCGTAAAGTATCGCGGAAAGTGTCGAAGGCTTCTGCCACCACTTCATCCACGCGGCTGTGGAAACGGTCGAAGGCGGCAGTGAGCGCCTTGCCTTGCGGCGAGAGTTCCGACATGCCACCCTCTTTGCCTCCACGGCTTTTGTTGAGCAATGGGAAACCCAATTGCTGCTCTATTTTTTTCAGATCGCCCCAGGTGCGGCGGTAGGTAAGTCCAAGCTGCTGACAGGCTCCCGTAAGTGAACCTTGCTGCTCTACCGCCTTCAGGATTTTCCATTTGCCATCACCCAGAATACCTTGCCCGTCGATGGTTTCGAGCCACATCTTGTGGTGTAGCATGATGTCGTCGATGTTTACTCTTTGCTCTTCCATAACTTTATAGATTTTGTTAGCGCACACTTTCTATTTTTCCTCCGGGGCTCCGCTGCTTATTCTGTGGTTTCTTATTTTTTTACCAACAGGAAAACAGAACTACAGCACCTGGTGTTTCCAGGCAAGAACTATTTGAGCGGGCTTGCCGTCATTTTTATCGTATAGCGGAATTTAACTGTAAAGTCGAGTGGTGCTTCGTTGCAGGCATTGGTGTAGGTAAGTTTGAAGCTGTGGGGACTGTTTTTTATCAGCTCTTCCATCCGGTCGATGCCACCTTGCTGCACAGGCAGATTTTGTGGATTATCAACCATCTGGCTTAAGTTAACATCAGTAACGGTAGCAATGGTAGCTATTCCCTGATCGCTTAGGTCGGATACCTGTAGGTGGGCTTCCACAATTTTCTGATCGTCGCTGCCCTGATGCATCACCAGCCAATAGGTTACGCCGGTAACTTCGATGGATTTGATCTTGTTTCCGTATTCGTTGATGATACTGCTCTGGGCAGCCATATCCACGGTTTGGACAATAGTGCTTACAGTGTCGGTGCTGTAAACGGTAAATTCGTTTTCGTAGGTGAAGCTCTCTGAGATGTCGAGTACATCACTCTCGCAGCTTTGCATCCAAAGCATTGCCATTGCCGCCATTAGCAGCAAAATAGTAGGTTTCGTTGTTTTAATCATCATTGGATTGGTTAGAATATTTAAATAAAATGCAAGTATAAGATATTTTGCGCAAAAAGCATGGCGCGGGGCGCATGGCGCAAGACGCACGACCCTGCCGACTGAGAACTGCTGGGGAAACAACTGTAAAAGCGAGGCTAAATCCCAAATCCCAAATCCCAAATCCCAAATCCCAAATCCCAAATCCCAAATCCCAAATCCCAAATCCCAAATCCCAAATCCCAAATCCCAAATCCCA
>SABY01000145.1 GCA_009928785.1 Clostridia bacterium
ATTTAAGATCGATCTCGTAACAGATATCAGAAATTTTTCTTTCTAATTTCCAATCGGCTTTATCTTTTACTAAAATCAGTATGTCGTAGTCAGAATCATTTTTGGACTTATCGGTTAGTTGTGAACCAAACAAAACAACATCCTTCAACTCGTCGTGCAACAGGTTTTTCAGGCTATGCTTTAGATCAGTTAGTATTTGAATCTTATCGTTTGTCATAATTCTTTTGTTACCATCTCCAAAATTAAAAATCAGGATAACTCTTTCACTTTTTAGGAACAAAATTAACCATAATTCCCGGAGAAGGTCATTTCAGCGTCATAATTTGTTTTGAAATTAAAACCGGATTTCGATACCGATGGGCACAAGGCCCATCGCACGCATCACGATGGGCACAAGGCCCATCTACGCATCACGATGGGCACGAGGCCCATCGCTACGCATGCGTTAGCGCATTATAAAATTTATGAAAATACATTTTGCGATCAGGCAAACCATTGTACCCGCCATTAACGATTTTGGTCACTTTTGTAACTACATCATCGCTTGGACCCGAGTCGGCAAGCGCATTGAGTTTCTTGTTTATTACAAACTCCCACAACGCACCGTCCAAAGCTATATGGTCATCCGATCTTAACAAATCCGCAGTTTCGCCCACGCTTTTGCCAAGATATTTTGCATACCCCTGATAACCTTCTTTTCCGGTTGTTTGCAAAAATCCGCCACCCCTGAAACGAAAACCGTCGCCGGGCTGGTCGTTGCCCATGCGGCCGTTATATACGGCCTCAGCCAATTTCTCAGGGTTTTTGGCGTATTCGTTAGCGTTTTTTTTGCCACCAGAGCCGTCCAGGTTAAAACGCGTGGGCCACACAGCAACAATCCTTGCCGGCGTGGAATAAAACATACCCTCTGTTTTAATGGTGAAATTGCCCGATTCGTGCGCCATCTGTGCCAGTATATGGGCAACCCTCAAATCGTTGTTTATTTCATATTTCGCAAATGCATCAGGCAGAATTGCTAAAATCCTATCGGGAATTAACCCTCTTAATTTGTTTAAATCCATAATAGTTAGGTGTTGATTAGAATTGAACTTTTAATGCTTTTAGTGAAGGAAATGGTTTCGCTATCTATTTAGTCAACAAAAATACACGACAATATTTTGCCAACAAATAGTTAATTAACAAAACGATAACAATTCCTTTTACCAAAATTGAAAAGCCTATCCCACCCTTTTTTGCCTTGGAGCAAACTACCAGTCATGGGAATCCAACCCTCTTTACTTTATTAATTTTTTAAACACCTGTCTCTTCATCCTCAGATTTTCCCTGACGGGTCTAATTATGAAAATTTCTTAAAAATATTCTCTTTTCTGATTACAGGTAAGACACAGCCAGCCGCCCTTGTGTTTATTAAATTATTTTTGTGAATTATAAAAAATACGCTATTCAAAGAAAAATCTGTGGCAACCAAAAAGAAAAAAAACATCCTCCTCCGCATCTTCAGCATTCTGTTTACGATTGTTGCTGGAGTGGTTGCTTTGTTGGTTGTGGTTGCGCTTTTGCTTAATATCCCCGCCATCCAGACTTACGTTACCAGCCTCGTCACCAGCAGCCTCCAAAAGCAGCTCAACACCGAAATCCGCGTGGGTGCGGTGAAGATAAAGCTGCCGGCGACGATTCATCTGGGCGACATCTACGTGGAAGACCAGCAGCACGACACGCTGCTTTACGTGAACAGCATCAACGTTAGCGCCAACCTGCTGAAACTCATCAGCCAGGAGGTGAGGGTGCAACGCCTGGAGATTGAACGCCTGACAACACGCATAAAAAGAGGGACACCCGGAGCGCCATTTAATTTCGATTTCATCGTCGAAGCCTTTGCCGGCGACACCACACAAACCGTTGCCGATACAACCAAAAGCGCCTGGACCATCGGCATCAACAAAATTGCGCTTTCGCAAATAGATGCCCTCTACACCGACAGCACCACCGGAATGGATGCCCGATTGCTTTTGGGCGAGCTGAATTTAAATTTTGATGATTTCGATCTGGATAAACCAAAATTTGGTGTGGATGAGCTTTCGCTGCAAAATACCACCGCAAGCCTGGTGCAATGGGAGGTTGCCGGAATTTCCTCAAACGATTCCGCCAACGCCGACACCAGCAGCAGCAGTTTCCCGGCAATAAGCCTGAATCTACTGGCGCTCGACAGCATTGTATTGCATTATCAAAATCGCAGCTCCGGCATGGTGGCCGATCTGGACTTGGAGAAGCTGCGGTTTGCGCCGGAGAATATCGATCTTGCTAATCAGATTTTGGATATGGGGACATTGAAAATCTCCAATTCCAGAGGATCGCTCGCTGTCGGCGGAGGCCTTGTCGGGGGAGGCCTTGTCGGGGGAGGTCTTGTGCCTCCCCTCCAACGGACGGTCGGCACAAGGCCGACAAGGCCGACCGCAACAAGGCCGACCGCAACAAGGCCGACCGCAACGACAGATTCTTTTTCATCTATCTTTCCAAATTGGAATATTACAATGCAGCAACTGCTGCTTGACGGTCTCGATATTTCTTACAACGTTCGCAATGCACCGCCGCCAGCTTTTGGCCTGGATATGAACCACCTCGACCTGACAGATCTGACCCTTGACCTGCGCGACGTAACAATCGACAAAACTCATGCTGCGGCACAACTCCGCGAGCTGCGCGGAACAGCCAACAACGAACTCCGCCTGAAAAACCTTTCTTTCGACGCATCGGTGACACAAAACAAGGCGCTGCTCACCGATCTTTCGGTGACTGTAAATCAAACCAAAATAAATGGCAACCTCCACGCCGGCTTTGCTTCGCTTGCGCAAATCACCGAAAACCCGGGAGCCGTTCAAATTGATCTTTCATTAAAAAATACATCGCTTTACACGCCTGATGTTTATTATCTGGCCGGGCTTAATCCGCGCGACTCTTTGTGGCGTCATTACAACCACCTCAACGTGCAATTGGCCGCTGATGCGGAAGGTACTGTTGATGATCTCAATTTTAAAAATCTGATGATCGCCACGTTGCACACCACCTTGCTGGCTTCGGGTGAAGTTGCTAATTTCACACATCCTGAGCAACTGGCTTTTGATGTGCGGCTCGACACGCTGCGTACCTCGCGTCCCGACTTGCGCCGCCTGCTCGACACTACGTGGTTTGCCGGATTTACGCTGCCTGATACCATCGGGTTAGCGCTTCAGGCGGCAGGTACGCTGGATTCGGTGCAGGCGAAACTCTGGTTTACTTCAAATTTCGGAAATCTCTCTGCTGATGGCTTTTTCGACCGTCGCGGCAGGCATCACCGCGACACGGCTACCGTTCAGCTTAAGATGGATCAGATGGCGCTGAACCGCTGGCTCAGTGATACCACTTTTGGAATTGCCAATTTGCAGGCTACGGTGCAGGCCAACGGAATTACTACCGACTCGATGGTGGCTGTAGCCGAAGCAAATATTAATAATCTGCAATACAACCGCTACACCTACCGCGACATCGGCTTGCAGGCCACTATGAAGGGCGAGCTGGCAGAAGCGCATGTAACCAGCAACGACATTAATGTGGATTTTGATGTTGATATAACCGCCACTCTTGATTCGGTTGTGCAGTCAGTGCAGGCCGTCATCAATCTTGATTTGATAAATCTCTACGCACTGAACTTCAGCGATTCCAAAATTGCAGTTACCAGCAATATTAACATAGATGGGACATTTGGCAACACCGACGATCTCAGAGCTGAAATAGTGCTTAAGAACACAAAGATTATCAACGAGGTTTCTTCCTACACCATCGATCATATCAGGCTTCATCCGGTATTTACACCCGATAGCACTTTGCTTGAGGTCGATTCTGATTTCGTGCAACTGCATTACGAAAGCAACATAGCATTGTCAGAAACTGATTCGCTGCTGCGGTTGGCACTGATGAAATACATTGGTAAAGCTGATTCGCTTTCGCTTCCTGCCGACAAGTATGCCAGGCTCGATCTGGGCTTGCGGCTTCCCGAAAACTTTAAGGCGCAATTGCTTCCGGGGCTCGACAAAATGGAGCTTGATACCATCACCGGGAGGTATAGCAGCAACAGCAATCTGCTGGAGCTACGTGTGAATGCACCCCGCATTACCTATCAGAAGTTGGGCGTGGACAATTTATTTTTGAATATCAATGGCCGGAACGACTCGCTATCCTTACAGGCGGGCTTTGATGAGCTGCAATACGATACGCTGCACGTGCGCAAGATTACCATTGACGAGTCTGTCCGCGACGGCAAAATAATCTCTAAAATTTCGGTGGCAGGAACGGGCACTTCGCCGGATTTTGTTTTCGACAATAATATTACCATAAAAGACAGTGCCATGCGTATTTCATTTAGTGAAAACGGACTTGTTTTAAAAGGTGAAGAGTGGGAAGTGAAAGAGGGAAACTTCCTGCAGTGGAACGATGCCGGAATAATGGCAGAAGATTTTATTTTTAATAATGGCGATCAAAAAATTGGATTCATGGCTACCGATAGCTCCAGCAATTTCGTGGCGTCAAATTTCGAACTTTACAACCTCATCAGTATTATACAGCTCCGAAACGAAGCTCCGCTGATCAAAGGAAAAATGGACGCCAAAGTGATCGTACCCGTCCATGAGCAGTTTTCGGGGATTCGTGCCGATATTGCGATAAGCGACCTGCACTTTCTGGATACGTTGATCGGCAACATGCAGTTTCATCTCAAAGAAGCCACCGATGCTTTATCATTGCAATTTGAACTTGCCAACGGCAGCAATTCCATTACTGCCCAAGGAACGATTGGGAAAAGTGATGCGCCACAACCACTCGACATCAGCGCCAAGCTCGACCTAAACGATCTGAGTAGGTTTGAGGTGTTTTCGTTAGGAAATCTAAAGGATATGCAGGGAAACCTGAAAGGCGATTTTACCATCCTGGGCAATACACAAGCTCCGAAAGTTGATGGAAGCATAACCCTGGTGGATGCTGAAACAACCATCGTTCCGCTCAATTTCCACGCCCGGCTGGGCAACGAAACCATCTCTATCAACGATCGGGGGGTAGCTTTCGACAAATTCACTGTCGAGGACCCTGACGGCAATAAGCTGATCGTTGACGGGCGGCTACTCACCAATAATTTCAACAATTTTGGTTTTGATTTAAATATCAAAGCAAAAGATTTTAAACCCATCAACTCCACCCGCGACAACAACAAAACTTACTATGGTTCGCTGGTATTCGATGCCGACGTCGGTATAAAAGGCGACATGCAGCTTCCGGTGATTAAAGCTGATATTACTGTAAAGGATGGAACCGATTTTACCTATGTGTTGCCTGGCAGCCAGGTGGAAATAGTCACAGCCGAGGGCATAGTACAATTCAGTGGCAACCTGCAACCTTCTGATACCATCTTCGGTAGCAGTACGCTTACTACTGTTGCCGATTCTATCCTGCAAAAGGTGGCAGGAATGGACCTTACGGCTAATTTAAAGCTCGACTCTGAAGCCAAATTCACACTCTACATCGATCCGGTTTCGGGCGACTATGTGTGGATAAGCGGCACTGCCAACCTCAACATCAGCATCGATCCCAGCGGCACACAAACCATCACCGGTACTTTTGAAGCTACCGACGGGGAGTATCAGATTTCGTTTTACGGATTGGTAAAAAAGAACTTCGACTTCGTCCCCGGAAGCACCATCACTTTTTCGGGCGATCCGATGAGTGCACGAATGGATTTTACAGCAAGCTACACGGTGCGCACGCAATCGCTGGCGCTGGTGAGCAACGAGAGTGCCGGCCTTACTGATGCTGAGAAAAATCTGTTCCGCCAGCGGCTGCCGTACGAAGTATTGCTGCACATCAAAGGTCAGATCGAAGAGCCGGAGGTGAGCTTTGAGATACGCCTTCCCGACAAGTACATGGTTAGTTATCCACAGATCGCCAGCAAACTTAACCAGATTAATTCGGGTAATAACGAATCGGAACTTAACAAGCAGGTATTCGCCTTGCTGGTTACGGGCAGTTTTATTGCCGACGATCCATTTGCTTCTTCTGGCGGTTCACTCGAAAGCTTCGCCACCACCGCTGCACGCAACAGCGTCAATGGTATCCTGGCAGAGCAACTCAACAAATTATCGAGCAGGTATATTAAAGGAGTGGATCTATCCTTTGGCCTCAACTCCTACGAAGAATATGAAGGCAGCAGTTCGCAAACGCGTACAGAATTGGACGTAAAGGTAAGCAAACGTCTGTTCGATGACCGGCTTACCATTGAAGCTTCCGGAACATTCGACGTCAACAGCGGGTCGAAGCAATATACTGCTCAATCGACACAAACAACCTATGGCGAATTTTCGGCCACCTACGATCTTACCAAAAGCGGTGATTATAAACTCCGCGCCTATCACGAAAATGCCTACGACCTCTTCGATGGTGAGGTGGCCTACGACGGCATTGCTTTTATTATCGAGAAAAGTTTTAATTCACTCTTTGGGCGCCGGGCGGATAAAAAAAAGGAAAGCAGCAAAAAAGATATCCCCAACCAGGAAGGAGTGAAAAATGAAGAGTAGAAATGCTGCCTTTTTTATGTTGCTACTCTGGGCGCTTGGCGCAATAACCGGATGCACCGGACTGCGCAAGATCCCGGAAGGAGATTATTTATTCACCGGTGCCGACATTCACTTCGACTCGGCTTCTATTTTATCAAATAAACAAAAAGCAAAATCAGAAACCAAAGCCCTTATACCCTCCACCAACACCAATCTTTTTTGGATGCGCCCATTCCTTGCCATCCATAATTTGGTGAAAGAACCAAAAAAAGAAAAAGGCATCCGCTACTGGATCAAATATAAACTCGGCGAACCACCGGTATTGCTAAGCCAAATTAATGCAGGTGAGCTGAATGATGCCATGGAAAACCGTTTGGTAAATCTTGGTCATTTTTCGGCCAACTCAGATTATGAAGTGGAAGAGAAAGAAAAAACTGCCCGCCTGGTTTTTAATATCAACATCACCAGCCCGTATTATATCCAAAGCATTCACTTCCCGCCCGACAGCACCCTTCTGCGACAAGCAATAAGTGAAACAAAACCAAAAACGCTGATTCTACCTGATCAGCCGTATGATCTTTCGGTGTTTATCCAAGAGCGTAATCGTATCGAAAACGTGCTGAAAGACAGTGGCTATTTTTATTTCTCCAAAGATTATCTGCTTTTTGATGCCGACACCTCGGTGGGCAATAAGCAGATAGCCGTGAACCTGAAAGTGAAACCTGTTACGCCACCTCTGGCGCGAACACCTTTCCGATTGAAAAATATTTATATTCTTGATGATTATTCGCTCAGCAATTATCAACCCGACACCACACTGCTCCACGATTATTTGTACTTATCCGAAAACCATTATTTCAAACCAAAGACTATTTTGGATGCCGTCTTTTTGACCAATGACAGCCTTTATTCGCGGAAAGACCACTACAACACGCTAAGCCATCTGATGGGTCTTGGTATTTATAAATATGCCAATGCCCGCTTTGAAGTTACCGATACTGCCGCTGGATGGATGGACGCACATTTTTATCTTACCCCACAAAAAAAGATTTCGGTCGGTGCTGAAATAAGTGCCGCTATCAAAACCAACAACTTTGCCGGGCCTGGGCTTAATCTGAGTTTCAAAAACCGAAATGCCTTTCGTGGTGCCGAAGCATTTCAGATAACCCTGGGCGGGCGATTCGAAACGCAATACAGTGGGCAATACAAAGGCGAAACCTCCTATGAAGTGACGCTTAATGGATCGCTTACCCTTCCGCGTTTCGTACCCATCCCTTTCGGACGCAACCAGTCGAGGCAGTATGTGCCCAAAACCACTGTTTCGGCTGGCGGCGGATTGTTTTCACGGGTGCGCTATTACGAGTTGCATTCCTTCAGCACCTCATTAGGTTACAACTGGCGAAGCTCCGATCGTTTTGCACAAACATTCAACCCAATCGACATCAGCTATACCAACCTGGTCAAGAGTTCGGACGAGTTTCAGGAATATCTCGACGATAATCCCACCATCAAAAGGAGCTTCGAGGAGCAGTACATCCTCGGGACGAGCTACAGCTTTACCTACAGCACGTTGCATCTAAATAATAAACATACATTTCTTATTAGCGAATCGGCTGACGTATCGGGCAACCTGGCGCAACTGATTTCTAAAAGTTTTCCGGGCTTGGTGGAGCAGCAAGATGGGCAATACGAGTTTCTGAATGTGCCTTATGCGCAATTTGCACGGTTGCGCAGCGAGGCGCGTTATTTTATTAATACCGGCAACAGCACGGCGGTTGGCATGCGTTTGATAGTTGCAGCGGGCATTCCCTATGGCAATTCCATAACGATGCCTTACGCAAAGCAGTTTTTTGTGGGTGGCACCAACAGTGTGCGTGCTTTTCGGGCGCGCACGGTAGGCCCCGGCAGCTATAACCCTCCCGACTCTCTCGACAACCTGTATGTGGATCAGGCTGGCGACATCAAGCTGGAATATTCTGTCGAATACCGGTTTCCCATCCATAGTTTTCTTAAAGGAGCCTTCTTTGTCGATGCCGGAAATATTTGGTTGGTAAATGCAGATGAGCAACGTCCGGGAGGGAAGTTTGAATTCGATAGTTTTTATAAAGAACTGGCCATAGGCACCGGCTTTGGGCTTCGGTTGGATTTCGATATTATCGTGGTGCGTCTCGATCTTGCTTTCCCGATACACAATCCTGATTTGCCGGAGGGCGACCGATGGATTTTTGACGACATTCAGTTGGGTAGCCCCAGTTGGCGCCGCGAGAATTTCACGCTCAACATTGCCATCGGGTATCCTTTCTGATTGTTTGTTGTTCGTTGTTCGTTGTTTGTTGTTTGGTGTTCGTTGTTCGTTGTTCGTTGTTCGTTGTTTTCACCTTTTTCCTTCTGCCTTTTTCCTTCTGCCTTTTTCCTTCTGCCTTTTTCCTTCTGCCTTTTTCCTTCTGCCTTTTTCCTTTTTCCTTTTTCCTTTTTC
>SABY01000281.1 GCA_009928785.1 Clostridia bacterium
CAGGATTTGTGCGCTGTAAATATCGGCGCTCAATCCGGTGGCATCAAAAGCAACTTCAATTTCGAGGCTTGCGCCCGGAGCAATTACACCTGTCAGCGGAGCTTCTGCAAGCCATTCGACCAGCTTGCCGGATTTAGCGTTTTCGGCTGCCCGCCGGTTGAGGTAATTCAGGAAGTCGTCAGCAGTGTCGCCACTGCCTGATTTTGGTTTTACCGATTTTATCTTCATCCGCTTGGAAGTTTCAATATCTTCCAAATCCACGGTAAGGTCGCTTGCGCCGTTGTTTGAAATCGTCAGCGTTTGGGTGGATGTTTGGCCGGGAAACAAGCTCTCGCTCAGCGATAGCGGAACGACGGTGATTACCGGTGCGGGGTTGATGATTTGAAAGTTTAAAAGCACAGTAGTCGATTCAGGCGGAACTCCATTATCGGTTGCAACAAGTGTTACCTGATGCTGACCTACATTATTTAAGGTGGCCAATACATCCATCTCAATGGTGCATACATTGCCAGGAGTAATTACATAGTTAAAATCAGTGAATCCGGCCGGAACTGTTACTACAGCGTTGGTGGTTTGATCGGCTTCCGGAGAAAGGAAGGTCATGGTAAGATTATAAGTGTCGCCTACATTAAGCGTTATTGGCTGTGCTGCCGGGGTTCCCTGCGCTACCGGGGGAATATTATTAAAGCTCACGCCGGTATTAAAAAAGAAGCACTTGTTATCAAGATAGCTCACGCCATCGTTGCTTCCGCCTGCGCCGTCAAAATCAACTCCTTCATGATCAAACCTTCCGATCAACGCATAATTTGAACCATCGCCTTTATTGATGCCCACAGTAGCAGCAACGCCACCAAAGCCATTACTACCACCCGATGCATCGCCTGTTGTCCATTGCATATCACAATAACAAAATGCAACATTATTGCCTATACCTATCAAGGGATCTGTACCATCCGTTACGATTAATTCAAAGGTGTTTAGCTTGTCGGCATGACTTCCAAAATATCCTACATTATCCCAAATTACTACCAGCCTGTTGGGTTCAGAGCGGTAATACACCAAACCGCTTGCTGGGTTGCGTGTATCCACATCAGCCCAAAAAGGGGCGAGCATTGGATAACCATTTACTGGAAAACCTGTTGCAGTGAAAGTTGAATACGGTGATCCAAATGAAATGTTTCCATTGTTATTGATATAAAAGTTGCGAATCATATCACCATAGAAGGTGAAATCAAATTGCAATGTCATTTGTGAAGTGTAGCTATCATCATTACGCGGCATGGCCTGGGTAAAGGTTCCGTCCAATGGAATGAGGCAACCTTCTAAGATTGCATCAGGATTTACATCAGGATGGTCACCCGTGTAAATGGCCTGTTTAGGCTGTTCAATCTGCCCATTTGCTTTAAGTTGCTGATATTCCTTTGAATAAGGATTTAGATTATTCTGAGCTACCAAACTGCCCAAAGCAAAGCAAAAGAAAAAAACTAAAATGTAATTGAGTGTTCTCATAAGAATGTTTTTTTAAGATTAATGTGATTTTTTTTTACCGAAGATGAAAGAGAATCTATTGCTGTTGTTTATTTTCCCATAGGCGACAATTTTTGTATTACAATAAATTTGATAGCATTTCACATAATAACTTCCCCAAAACTATAAACGTTTTGTGTAGCCAGGCCGAAAAAATTGTGTGAATGTATGAAGGTGG
>SABY01000282.1 GCA_009928785.1 Clostridia bacterium
TTTTCATCCAGGTTAAGGAATTGGGTGTGCTCGTGGGAGTGGTTGCCGATTTCGATGCCGGCTTTTTGCATCTCTTTAATTTGCGGCCAGTTGATAAAGTCGTTGCCGCCAACGGTGCCGGTCTGTACAAAAAGGGTAGCCGGGAAGCCATGTTTTTTCAGCAATGGCCAGCCATTTTCATAAAAGCTCAGATAGCCGTCGTCGATGGTGAGGATGGCAGCCTTGTCGGGAAGCGCCTTTCCGGCTTTCCATTTGGCAACAGCCGCACCCAAAGTGAGCACCGTGTAATGGTTGTCGGCCAGGTATTTCAGTTGTGATTCGAAAGCGCTCAACGAGGTGTTGGTGGCCGGATAGCGGCTGTCGCCAAAACGATGGTAGGCAAAAACCGGAATGTCGAACGACTGCGCCGGCAGTGCAGCGGTTGACGACAGTAGGATAAATGATGAGATGATGATAAAAGTTCGCATGGGATTATAACAGTCAGCGTTACGAAAATGTTGAGAGGTGCACAGCGCCGACCGCTATGCTTTCCGGCTCATCAGGCAATTTAGATAATCTTTTTTGTTTGCAAAAAGGCTTTTCCTGTGCATACCGCCTCGGCTGAAACATGTGCATTTAATCAATAAAATCGATCAGCTTCTGTGCGGCGAGATAGTCCTTGAAGGTTTGCGTCATGGTGCCAATGACGTTGCCCATGATGCATTTGTCGAATGGGCAAATCTCGTATTCCATCGGGCAGGCGGTAATTTCGATGCGCCCTTCGATGGATTCGTAGATCTCGAGCAGGCTGATCTGATGGGCCTCTTTTTTGAGCGCAAACCCGCCGTGGGGGCCGCGGTTCGACACCAGGAAATCGTCTTTTACCAGGCGTTGAAGTACTTTAGCCACGTGGTGTTTGGACGAACCGGTACGCTCGGCAATCTTTATCACATTGAGCTTTACATCAGCCTGTGCGATGAGTACCATGCTGTGGATAGCGATAGACCCGGCTTCGGAGAGTGCAAATATTTTCGACATGAGATGCTATTAACTGTATAGAATCATTTTTTTTGGAATACCAGCAAAGATAACTTTAAAATGAGAAATTCGGTATTGAATAGCTAATTTATACTAATTCTTTGTTTTCAATAAGTTTATTTCGTATGAATTAGTGGACTTTTCATTTGTCCGCGAATTTTCGGGATAGTCCGCGAATTTTCGCTAATGCAGCGAATTAGCACAAATTTCTTTTAACCACAGAGGACGCAGAGAAGACGCAGAGGGCACAGAGAATTCCCTCTTTTATTATTTCGTGTGAATTTTCGGACTTTTCATTTGTCTGCAAATTTTCGGGATAGTCCGCGAATTTTCGCTAATGCAGCGAATTAGCACAAATTTTTTTTAACCACAGAGGACGCAGAGAAGACGCAAAGGGCACAGAGAATTCCCTCTTTTATTATTTCGTGTGAATTAGTAGACTTTTCATTTGTCCGCGATTTTTCGGAATAGTCCACGAATTATCGCTAATGCAGCGAATTAGCACAAATTTCTTTTAACCACAGAGGACGCAGAGAAGACGCAAAGGGCACAGAGAATTCCCTCTTCTATTATTTCGTGTTAATTAGGGTCTGCTGAATAACCCGCATATCTTGTTCATGTGGTTAGTTCAACGTATATTTGCCGAAACATAAGCAAGGGAAAATGATTAAACAACGAAAAA
>SABY01000283.1 GCA_009928785.1 Clostridia bacterium
CTTCTCTTCTCTTCTCTTCTCTTCTCTTCTCTTCTCTTCTCTTCTCTTCTCACTATCCACCCTCCCGTTGCCGGAGCAAAGGTGGCAATTTGTAAAAGGCCGAAGAATGAAAGAAGGCTCAAAAGAGCTGTGCTAAAGCAAACGGCAGAATGCAGTCGGAATATGAGCAGGGGTATTTTCATATTGGTTACCATTTTGCTAACTATGTTTGTTCAAACAAATCGCTAAAATACAAAAGTTTTGTACAATAGCAAGAAATAAAAAGTTTTTTTTTGGAGGTACAATCACACCTTATTAATAGGTGTAATGAAATGCGGCCATAAAAAGTGCCAGGTGTTCCGCAACAGCACGTGGTTATTCCCGCTAAGGCGAACAAAATTGACGGTTTAGTAACGATAAAATTTTTCGCCATTGGAAATTCCAACCCGCTTCTTTGGAGCCACGCAATCCTCACCCTGTATGCCATGCCGCACGGCGTCACGGAGATGTCGCGCGACATACCCAACTTTGTGCAGACTTCTACCAATCTGGCTTCTGTCAAAACCTTTGACGATTATTTCTTAATCACCACCAGCCAGCGTAGCTCCGTGGCCAGTGCTTTGGACGATGTAGTAAATAGGGTAGCCGCCGTATTAAAACTTGCCGGCGCCGAAGTGGAGCACACCGATGGCTATCCTGGCTGGAGCCCCAATCCCAAAAGCGATATTTTGCAGGTGTCAAAAAAATCGTACGAAAGGCTTTTCGATGAGGAGCCAAAAGTGCTGGCGGCACATGCCGGCCTGGCGTGCGGCCTCATTGGCGAAGCCTACCCCGGGATGGACATGATCAGCTATGGCCCAGAGCTGAAAGGCGTGCACTCGTCCGACGAAAAGATTCATATCAAGTCGGTTGAGAAATTCTGGAAGTGGACGCTCGACATACTCAAAAATATCCCCGAAAGGGCAGCAAATTAGCATTTGCATCCGTTCCGTTTTGTATTAAAATAAGCAATGCCGTATGCGCCTTAGCCTTGCCATTACAGGTATGCTAAAAGCGCATACGGAATTGCTATTTTGTAGCTGATCTCCATAGCTCCAATTCGCCAAAACCTTTAATTCCCTAAATTTTATCCTTCATACCTTACCTCACCACAAACTTTACTTTGCCGCAGGCGCCACCATCGCAGTACATCACGGCAATGTACATACCCGCGCTCCAGCTGGAAACATCGAGCGTGGTTTGCTGTTGTCCTTTGTAAAACTTTTGGCTATGCTGTTGACGGCCAAAGCTATCGTAGCAGCGTAGTTGCATGTTTTGGTGTGTATTGGTTTTCCCTGGTTTGATCAAAAATATATCCTTTGAAAGCGGGATAAAAAGTAACTCATCTTCAGATATTTCATCTGGCGCGCTAATACCAACGCCCTTGCACTCTCCGAATACAATTTCAGTTTCATTATCGGAATAAGTACCGATTGCTGCAGTGCCCCAGTCTGATGGCAAATGACATTCGCCGGGTGCTTCTCCTGGCGGTTCCATGTTATTGATAAATGGATATGAATTCAGCACACCAATTCTTTCAGTTAAAACATAGATCACTTCCTCAGAGCCGGCGGTTTCATACAGATCATGAAACAGTGTGTCGCGCAGCGTCCATTGTTTCAGGTTCAGGTCGCCATACTGTACCATCTCAAAATCTATCACCTCAAGTG
>SABY01000284.1 GCA_009928785.1 Clostridia bacterium
CAGGATTTGTGCGCTGTAAATATCGGCGCTCAATCCGGTGGCATCAAAAGCAACTTCAATTTCGAGGCTTGCGCCCGGAGCAATTACACCTGTCAGCGGTGCTTCTGCAAGCCATTCGACCAGCTTGCCTGATTTTGCATTCTCAGCTATTCGCCGGTTGAGATAATTCAGGAAGTCGTCGGAATTGTCACCGCTGCCTGATTTTGGCTTCACCGATTTTATCTTCAGCCGCTTTGAAGTTTCGATATCTTCCAAATCCACTGTAAGATCGCTGTTACCATTGTTGGAAATCATCAGCGTCTGGGTAGAAGTTTCGCCGGGAAACAAGCTCTCGCTCAGCGATAGCGGAACGACGGTGATTACCGGTGCGGGATTGGTAACAAGTACATTCAGCATCACTGTAGTTGACATAGGCGGTGTGCCATCATCCATTGCAACTATCTCGAAAGTATTAATCCCTGCATTTGCAATGGAGCCTACGAGTTCAAACTGCCCAGTAGCTATCGCACCCGGAGTGCTTGAAAAGGTTAGGCCGGGCGCTGTTTGCGGATTAATGGTAATTTCCGTGATTTGATTAGGCTCGGGCGAATTAAAACTGAAAGAAAGATTGTAAGTTTCCCCAACCAGAATTTCGGGAGTGATTACCGGGAAACCTTGAGCAACAGGTGGTAAATTAACGCCAACAAAACTGCCACTTTGAAGGAATATCCATGAGTCTAAATTGTGATCGTTTACATCAGCGATGGCCATTTTAATGTGGTGAGATATATTAGGTGTAACTTCTGCTGATAATTGAAATGCAACTGTGAAACCATCGCATTGAATATCATAAATCACCGGATCATTGTTGCTAATGTAATACTGTGAATTTGTAAGGTGGTTAATGGTGCCGATAGAAATAGGGGTGGTTGTTCCCGGGACGTACGCCAGATTAACACCATCAAGGAAAAATGCAAAAACATCTGGATAACTGCTAATAAATTCCGGATATTCTTCCGACCCTAAAACAAAGCTGAAAGAAACAGCATCCTGCTCTGGTATAAAATCAAACTCAAGCACACTGGCATCATTAGTATTGTATCCCAAAGCATTTAGATCAGCATCGCCAGGCATATTATTATCTTTGGATGCTCCATCTGAATTGTTAGGTCCAATAGCATACTCGGCAGCGCCACAGCTTAAAATAATTCCTGATTCAATGCCGATACCTGCTGCTCCTCCATCTGTAAAAATCCCGGATGCTATTGCGGCACCTGTATATTCGACATTACTTGAGACAACTCCTGCCCCAAGAATATTATTAACCATTTGCTTTGCAGTAATTCCGGAGCTCATGGAGGTAACACTGAGGCTGTTTTTGCTGTTTTTGGAGGGATCGGGTTTTTGCCCTATGCGTGTTTGCGCTTCGGTTACCAGCGGCAACATGAAAAGTAGTAAAGTAAAAAGCGCAATGACATTGTGTAAATTTTTCTTAATTCTCATAATAATGTTTTTTTAAGATTAATGTGATTTTTTTTTAACCGAAGATGAAGGAGAAACTACCGCTGTTTTTTTTATTTTCCCATAGGCGACAATTTTTTGTGTTACAATAAATTTGATAGCATTTCACATAATAACTTCCCCAAAACTATAAACGTTTTGTGTAGCCAGGCCGAAAAAATTGTGTGAATGTATGAAGGTGG
>SABY01000285.1 GCA_009928785.1 Clostridia bacterium
GCAGCAGCAACCCGAAGGTGTTTCCGTTTCGCCCAATCCTGCTCGTGATTTTGTGCGCATCCAAAACAGCCAGGAACTGGATTTGGATATTAAAATAATGGATATGAGCGGAAGATTGATTTTGCAAACCGCAGCAAAAGACCCGGAGATAACCATAGCCACCCGCCAATGGCCACGTGGCGTTTATATTTTGAGCGCTACCTCCGGAAGGAAAACATTAACACAAAAGATTGTGGTGGAATAACAAGTTGAAATTCTTTATTCATAATAAAAACTTAAAAATTTATCATTATGAAAACACGTTTACAAGCAATTATCATCCTGCTGGCAATGCTTCTGTTTGCCAGCAATGCAAAAAGCCAGGGGTATTTCGATGATCCTACGCCCTTTGTTACGGATAATTACGACAAGCAAAACGCTGTGTTGGGTTATGCAGCAGATAATCTGGGGTGGCTGGTGGTTTACGAACAGAAAACCGATTCGGCCTCCACGGCCATTGCTTATTGGAGGTATCTCTCCAACGATCCGCCGGTAACTTTAATAGCAGAACCGGGTGTGCATTACCAAAATCCCAAATTGTATTCTTCGCACTATGGCAATCTCAATGATTCGACAGGAATGGTGTTTTATGAAAAGACTACAGGCGAAACCACGGGTTTGTATTACATCAAACTGGCTCCCGATGGCGGACAATCGGCTCCTTATGCCCTTGCCACCGAAGGCAGCATAAATAATCTTTTTGCTCTTTCGTACTATGAACGCCTGATGGCCTACCATTCCAACGGCCATCTATTGGCTTTTTATGAGAAGCAAACCGGGGGAGTGCCCGAATTTACTACGCCCGACACCGTTTTTTCGGGTGAGATTTCCGACATCAAAATACAATGGAATAACCTTTTTTGGCTCGCGCAACACGACGACTCTACTTCGCTGATGATGTCGGAATATAATAATCACTGGACTGAACCTGTGGTGATAAAAACAGAGAAAGAGATGAGCACGATAGGTGGAACAACATTCAGAGAAAATTCGGGATGGATTTCCTATACCTACGAATCTGCCGAAAAGTGGCATATTAATAATATTTGGAGGTATTGGGGTAATGAAGATGAATTTCAGTTGGAAATCGAAAACGACAGCGCTCTCGACTATGATGCTTTTGCCACCTGGGTGGCGGTGAAAAGATATGATCCCGAACTTTACTTTTGTGCGTTTATCCACGACACTGCCGGGGCGCGTGAAGTTTTTATGAGAAATATATTCTTGTATGAAGAGGAATATTTTCAACTTAGCAATTTAGGAACAGAATGCCGCAACCCGAAATTTTTCCTCGGTGAATATATTGGTGATAATGTTTCTTGGGGATATCTTATCTGGGAAGCTTTTGTAGATGGCCATTGGCAATTCTACCGGTCAAGGGCGCCATTTGGCTGGAGCGGAATACAGGAGCAGCAGCAACCCGAAGGTGTTTCCGTTTCGCCCAATCCTGCCCGTGATTTTGTGCGCATCCAAAACAGCCAGGAACTGGATTTGGATATTAAAATAATGGATATGAGCGGAAGAATGATTTTGCAAATGTCAGGAAACGATCCGGAGATAACCATAGCCACCCGCCAATGGCCACGTGGCGTTTATATTTTGAGTGCTACCTCCGGAA
>SABY01000146.1 GCA_009928785.1 Clostridia bacterium
TAATCCTTTTCTCCATTGATAGGTAAGGCCGTCGCCTGATGCAACTACTGAAAAACTTACCATACCGTCTTCACATACCACCTGATCTTCCGGTTCGGTAACAATTTCGGGAGGCAAGGCGCTTGCACAGCCTGGCGGCATTGTAACAGTTACGGCAGCGGTTTCTATTGCACCTGTGGTTGTAAAAGCTCTTCCATCAATATTAACACCAGTAGCAAGATTTACCGCTCCGTTGTTGGCAATTACTGTTCCTTTAAAAACAGAATAATCATTTATACTTACGGCTCCATTAACATTCCAATAAACATTTTCCGGAAGGGTTCCGTTGGTTAAAATAACTTTTGAATAGGTACTTGTAGAAAGCGCGCCAAATATCTGGATCACAAAAACAGCATCTGCCTGGCCGCCACCATTCAGGTAAAGCGTATCGGTAAGTGTAGTAGCCGCATTCAGAAGGTAAGTATGTGGCGTTAGAACAAGGTTATTCCCAAACTGAGCCGGATACATCAACTCAATATCATACGGAATTACGTTCAGGAAGTTGTAGGCATTTAGCAAATCAGCGGCAGCGGCGGCGGTTGAACCATCCGGGATTGGGTGAATCATGCCTGTAACAAAAAGCGGGTTGAAACCCGTGGTTAAGCCAACATTGGTTCCAATATCCCCTGTGACATAAGATATGCCGGCATTAGTTACCGGGCCGTTGCTTGAAAATATTGCATAACATGCTGCTGAAACAAGATCAGGAGCAGCAGGCCCCATTAGTACAGGACTTCCACAACCTATGGGCGTGTAGGCCAGTACGCCAGTTGCATTAACGGCTCCTGCTGTAGAAAGTGCCCGTCCTTCGAGTGTGACGCCGGCATTCAAATTTATGGCAGCATTGTTTGCAATTACAGTACCCCGCATGGTGGTGCCCGAAGCCATATCCACCAATCCTTCGATTTTCCAGAAAACATTACATGCCAGGGCTCCATTTACCAATGTAACGCTTGAATTTGCAGCGGTAGAAAATGGGCCTTCAATCTGGATGATAAAAACTGCATTCGGATCATTTTGTGCGTCGAGAATGAGGTCATTACTCAGTGTTGAAGCTCCGGTAGTTTGATACACTCCGGCATTGAGAACCTGTCCGTTACCGAGCAAAGGTGCAGGGAAAAAGGTTGGAATTGTGGCGTTAAGTTGATTGTATGCAATCAGCAAATCAGCCGCGCATTGTGCGCTGGAACCATCACTTGTATGCAACACACCGTTTACATTTACATAAATTGTTATTGCTCCGCTGTTTGTGCCGACATTACCCGTAATTTGCGAAATTCCGGTATTGCCAACAGCCCCTACAGTTGTAAAGAGTACGTAGTCAGCGGCCATCCCCAGGGGAGGCGCCTGTGCATAATTCTGAAACGACAGAAGCGAAAGTACCACTATAGCTAATGCCATAAGTAATTGTTTCTTCATGATTGTTTGTATTATTATTGTAAATAAATTTTCACAATGCACAAAGATCACTCTATTATCACGTAAAAATGTTACACAATCCTCGAAAAGAGTTGCAACATTCACACATTGAAGTGTTCAAACAAATAGTTGTTTTTTAAGCTACACCTTCATTTTTGTATTCCAATAGCCATTTCCATGCAGGCAATACGCTGATGTGATACTCATTTTGGATTACCAATTCCTCTTCATCGTCCTGGGTAACAATAGATCCTCTCTGAAGTTTGTAATCCTGCATCGCCTCTACCAATCCATTTACTTCTCTATTTCTGGTTGCTTCGCTGACTATCGACTGACACACCTGAATGGCTTCTACAACTTTCCCTTTTTCGTAGATGACGAAGTCGCACTCATGTTTGTTTTTGTGGTAGTATATGTCATTCCCTTGCCTTCTGAGTTGCAGAAACACAATGTTCTCCAATTGTCGTCCAAAATTGTCACTGAACTTAAATGAAATTGAATTGGCCAATCCTGAATCGATGGTATAAATCTTCTTTGCGTTGGCCAGTTGTTTTTTTATGGAATAGTCGAATTTATTGACCGTAAAAAGTAAATACGAATTTTCGAAGTAGCTAATGTATTCCTTTACAGTATTGGCGTTTGAAATGCCGAAGGTGTTTTTCAGTGCGTTATAGGTGGATTCTTTCGAAATGTTACTGATTAGGAAATAAAGCATTTCGATAAGTGGCTGCGCGTTTCGGATGTTGAATCTTGCTATAACATCCCGATAGATAATATTTTCATAAAGTGTTTTTAAATAATTCGCGTTATGGGTTTGCAGGTAGTCAGGAAAACCTCCGTCAGCAACGAATTCCCGAAAGGTCTTTTTTAATAGCGTAGTCTTTTCGGGCGAGTAGAAGGTGTTTTTATCAATTGCGATTTTCTTAAACCTCAAAAATTCGCTGAATGAAAAGGGAAATAGTTCACTCTGAATGTACCGTCCAGTAAGATGGGTGCCCAGTTCTGTGCTGAGCATCCGCGAGTTGGATCCGGTGATATAAACTTTGTGGCCATCGTTGTGCAGCCTTCTTACAAATTTTTCCCAGCCATTAATGTTTTGTATTTCATCAAAAAACCACGTTTTTTCCGCATCAAAAAGCTCATGGAAAGATTCGAAAAGTTTTTCAAAGTCATCACTGTTGAAGCCTGTAAGACGATTATCATCAAAATTTAAAGCATAATTATTTTCCGGGCTATTTTTTCGGATATGATCCATCAGCGTTGATTTTCCACATCTTCTTACACCTGCTACAATCCTGACAAATGGGTCGTCGCTCCAACTTGTTGCCATTTGTTGGATATCCCGTTCCACATAATCTATCTCTTTATGGCTCTCCCTTTGCGCCATAATCACCCATTTTATTTTATCCTTTTCCATGATTTTACTAATTAGTAATTAGCAAAAATAGATAAAATTACTAATTACTAATTAGTAGTGGCTGGTCAAATTATTAGTAATCAACTAAAGCTATTTTCATCAGGTGGTTCACACCACCCCGACGTACTCCCAAAAGTTGTCCCGAATCACTTTCATTGGTAATGGAAGAACGATGCTTTTGCGTTGTAACTCAGTATTATTATAATAATCGTGAGTTAAAACTCATGGAATTCATTTTTTCTTTATGCAGGCGGTTGATCTTGCTTTTTGTCATTTTTGGGCGCGAGTTTATTAATTACGTCCGTCACCGCTTTCATGCTGATGGGTTTGGTTACGTAATCGTCCATGCCGGCGCTGATGCATTTTTCGCGGTCGCCTTTCATGGCGTGGGCGGTCATGGCAATGATGGGAGCGTGAAGTTTTGTTTGCTGCTCCCGCTCCCTGATCACGCGCGTGGCTTCAAAGCCATCCATCTCGGGCATTTGAATATCCATAAAGATAAGGTCATAGTTTTTTTGTTTTAATATTTCCACCGCTTCCCCACCGTGGTTGGCCACCGTAACGTTGCATCCCAGATTGGAAAGCAGCCCGTTGGCGAGTTTTTGGTTGATCAGATTATCTTCTACCAAAAGCACCGCAAGACCTTTTGGGATACGATATTCGCTGATTGTACTCACAGGTTTGGCTTTGATGAGTCCACTGGTGTCGGTAAGCTCGTTGAGGGTTTTTATCAGGTCGTTGATAAAGATGGGTTTTATCAATACCCGCTCAATGCCTGCCTTGCTAAGATTGGCGCGGCTCAGCGTGACGTCATCAGACGAAAGCAATACAATTTTTGGCAATGGGGCATCTTTTTTTTCGGCGAGCAGCCTTTTTGCCAGGTGCAGCCCGTCGAGGTCGGGCATGTGGTAGTCGAGCAGCATGATGTCGAATGGCGTTTTCTGATGCTGCTTTTCGCGAATTAAGTCGTAAGCCATTTTTCCATTCACAGCCAGCTCGGAATGAATGCCCAGATGTCGCAAAAGGCCGTAGATAATCTTGCGGTTGGTATCGTTGTCGTCCACCACGAGTATCTTTTTTTGACGCACCGCCGGCAGTACTTTGTCGCTGCTGTAGCGGGCGGGTACGGTTTTGAGTAGCCGTATAAAAAAACTAAAGGTGCTGCCTTTGCCAGGCTCACTTTCCACTTCAATGTGGCCGTTCATCATCTCCACCAGGTTTCGTGAGATGGCCAGCCCCAGCCCGGTGCCGCCAAACTTTCGGGAGGTAGTACTGTCGGCCTGGCTAAAGGATTTGAAAAGATTGTCGAGCTTGTCGTCGGCAATGCCGATGCCGGTATCGTGGATTGCAAAATGCAAGGTTGCCTCTTCGTCCTGCTGCTCCGGCATGCGCACCTCCAGGCGCACCTCGCCTTGTTCGGTAAATTTGATGGCATTGCCCAGCAGGTTAAATAAGATTTGCCGCAGCCGCACCGGGTCGCCGATGTAGTTGTCGTGCACCTCCTGTCCGATGTCGAGAATAAGTTCCAGATTTTTCTGTGCAGTTTTGGTCGAGAGTGGGCGCATCACTTTTTCGATAACTCCGCGCAGGCTAAAGCTGATGGAATCAAGCTCCAGCTTGCGGGCTTCTATTTTCGACAAATCCAAAATATCGTTGATAATATCCAGCAGCGACTCGCCTGAAAATTTCACTGCTTCAATGCGTTCGCGCTGGTCGGCTTCGAGTTCACCCATCAGCGCCAGTTCTGTCATGCCGATGATGCCGTTGAGTGGCGTTCGTATTTCGTGGCTCATGTTGGCCAGAAACTCGCTCTTGGTGCGGATGGTTTGCTCGGCGAGTTTGCGTGCCTTTTTTATCTCCTCCTCAGCCTGCTTGCGTTTGGATACGTCGCTGATAAAATTCAACAATGCCGGAGCGCCTTCCCACTGGATGTTTACAGTGTTTATTTCTATCCATTTCATCTCATCACCACCACTTAAAATTTTTGTGGTGGTCAATTGGTTGTAGAGTTCGTGTTCTACCTTGTCGAAGTGGTGGTGTTGCATCGGTTGCCTGAAATGCGGAGGCACAAAGTCGATAAACATTTTGCCCTGCAGGTTGCAGGATTTGCCGCAGAGTATTTCGGTGGTTTTTGGATTATAAAAAATGATTTTTTTATCCTTTAATATAAAAATCCCTTCGTTGGCATTTTCGAAAATGCCGCGGTATTTCTCTTCCCCCAGTTTTAGTTGTTCGCGCGAAATGATAAGCTCCGTATTGGTTTGTTCGAGTTCGCGCTTAATATCTGTGAGGGTTTCTTGCTGACGATACAAGGTGATAAAAACATCTACTTTGCTACGTAAAACATCGGGATTGATAGGTTTAAAGATATAATCAACGGCACCGGCATTGTCGCCTCTATAGGGTTGTTTTTCGTTGTTAATATCTCCAATGAAGAGGATGGGGATGTGGCTGATTTTGTCGTTGTCGCGCATCCGGGTTGCTGTTTCGATGCCGTCCATCTGTAAGTCGAGCAGTACCAATACAAAATCTACGTCAGACGTCATCAAACTTAGCGCCTCATTGCCCGAATAAGCCCGGACGAGATTTATCTCCATGCCTTCAAGAATGCGCGCGATGGCCGGCAGGTTTTCTTCCCGTTCATCTACAGCCAGTATGTTGATGGTTTTTGCGTCAGCCATAATTGCATTTTTTCGGAATTGGCATTATTTGGAAAAAAACCGGAAAGCAACCAACCATTTAGTTGTTAATCCCCAGTTTATTTTTTATTTTGGAAGTAAGTATGTCGATGGCAACATGATTGGCACCGCCCTGTGGCACAATGATGTCGGCGTAGCGCTTGGTAGGCTCGATAAACTGCAGGTGCATGGGCTTCACGAAATATTCGTAATGCTCCAGCACGCCCTGTACCGAGCGGCCACGTTCTATCAGGTCGCGCCGCACAATGCGCATCAGCCGGTCGTCGGTATCGGCATCCACAAATATTTTGATGTTGAATTTGTTGCGAAGCTTGGCATTTGTAAAAATCAAAATGCCTTCCACAATGATAACTTTGCTTGGGTGCACGGTGATGGTTTCTTTGGCGCGGGCGCAGGTAACGTATGAATACACGGGGCGCTCGATGGCCTCGCCGTTGATGAGTTTGTCGAGGTGCTTGATGAGCAGCTCAAACTCGATGGAAGCCGGATGGTCGAAGTTGATTTTTTTCTTCTCCTCATCAGGCATGTGGCCATTGTCTTTGTAGTACGAATCCTGCGAAATGACCGAGACAGCATTTTTGGGAAGTCCGTGAATGATCTTGTTGAGTACTGTGGTCTTTCCTGACCCCGATCCGCCGGCAATTCCTATAATAAGCATGGTATGAGCAGTATTTGTTAAAGGAGCAAAAATAAACAAATACAAACAAAACGAAAGGGAATGCTAATTTGGCTTGGTTCCAAATTGCGCGGGGCAGGGGGTGTAAGGATTTAGAGAAAATCCACCATCACAGAGGCACAAAGCCACGGAGGAAAAAGAAAGATATTTCTTTTTCCTCCGTGGCTCCGTGGCTTATTTTTATTTTTTACGACTTTAATAAACCCACACAAATCCGGCGTTGATGCCTATGTATGAAAGCGCGTCATAGTCGCTGGTTTGAAAGCCATAGTTGTAGCGCACATTCAATGTAAAGTTGATGCCGCCATAGGTTTCTATCATGACGCCGACTTCGGGAGTTAGCGCAAATCGCCAGGGATCATCTTCGAGGGTGTATAACCCGATGTCGAGCCGTTCTTCGCTGTAGATGGTGCCCACATTAATACCTGCAAAAGGCCTGATGTAGCTGCCTTCGTTGAAATAATAGGCCGCATTGGCATAGATTGGGAAGGCATTCAGATATTTGAAATGCGTGCCTGTGATGGTGGTGTTTTCGATGACGGTTGTAACTTTATCCTTCTTTTCATAAAAAACATTCCAATGTATGCCGCCGCCTAAAGCAACATTGTTATCAACAAACCAGCGACCCTCTAAACCGATGCCTCTGAAGCTGGTTTTTCCAATTACGTCATGCGTTTCGCCGACAGGCAGCGACACCTGGTAAGTAACGTTCCACAAGGCTTCCTGCGCAAATGCGGAAAATGTGGTGAATGCAAACAACAGCGCGAATATTATCTTTTTCATCTGATGGTATCTTTTTAAAATTAAAACAACTCTTTATTAATTAATTTTCAGATAAGGCGATTGCTTAAAAGCCTGATCGATGTTGTATTCGATGCGGTTTTGGGTAGTTGCTTGGCTGCTGCCCAGCAGTCCGTTTGCCGATCCTGTCCAGATGGTGGGAATGGTGTCGGTGGCCGTGGTGGCGTTGCGGATATCATGCATCATCATCACCAGCGTTCCTACCGTGTAACTGGTAACGTAGGTGCCGCCCCAGCCCGGTGGATAATACCAGCCCCAGTAGTCGGTGCTTTTGTAATACCAGCCCCAGCCCCAATCCCAGTAATAGGGATAGTAATAATAGACGTTATAGTTTTTGGTAGCCATTACCGAAACGGTGAGGAAGATGTCGGGACGATTTACCGATGGCTCTGCCGAAGCGGTGTAGCCATAAGCGTTCATGTTGGAGCGAACTTTGTCGAGGATAAAACCATCCAGGTCGTGCGAAAGATCCACGTTTGAAGAAGGATCGAGTGTGTCTTTAAGGTGCACCACCGAATCGGGCATGTAGTAAGTGCTGAGAGAGGCAAAGTCGGTATTCACATCGTAGGCTGTGGTGAGTAAGTCGAGATCGGAGTACGACACATCATCGCCGGGATAGCAAGCTGTGAAGCCGATTGCTATGAGCATCAGCGCTGCGGCAGCATTCAAAAAATAGAATTGTTTTTTCATTTTCTGTTAAAAATTTAAAAATTCAATCAATAAAGAGTTTCGTAAAACAAATGTTCACTTATCGAATTAAGTTATTTTGCAAAAGTATCATCTTTGATACAATTCAGATGTTCTTTTTAAAAACATGCTTTATGAAAAACAAAACAATACAACTGGCCACGCTGATAATTATGATTGTTGGATCATTGGGCTGCAATCAGGCTCCGCATGATTCTGCTGGCGATACATCACGCACCGGCAGCGAGTACCAAATGATAAGCCGCGACAACTTTAGCCGGCTCGTTCCCGTAAAGGGCGAGGTGGTGTATGTGCCGGTTTACAGCGAAATTTATGGTACTGATATCGACCGTAAAATAAAGCTTTCGGCCACACTAAGCATCCGCAACATCGACATGCAGCATCCGCTCATCGTGAGTTTGGTGGATTATTACGATACGCATGGCAATCTTATACGGCAATACCTCGACATTCCTGTGGAGCTGCGCCCATTGCAAACCATAAGCTATGTGGTAGAATACAAAGAGGCTAAGGGTGGCACCGGAGCCAACTTTATTGTGGAGTGGACATCGCAGCAGCAGGTGAGCGAGCCGGTAATAGAGGCTGTGATGATTGGCACCTCTTCGGCCTTGGGGATATCGTTTGTATGCCAGGGCAAAGTGATCAGTTACATCAATCCATAGAGGCGGCGCATGGCGCTGGGGCGCGAGACATTTTGCCGGGCTGCCATCCCTATAGCTGCCTGCTGTGAACTGAAGACTGATGGCTGCCGTCTGTGGACTGAGAACTGTGGACTGATGGCTGTGGACTGATGGCTGTGGACTGATGGCTGTGGACTGATGGCTGTGGACTGAGAACCGTGGACTGATGGCTGTGGACTGATTGCTGTGGACTGATAGCTGTGGACTGATGACTGTGGACTGATGGCTGTGGACTGAGAACTGTGGACTGATGGCTGTGGACTGATTGATGTGGACTGAGAACTGTGAACTGA
>SABY01000286.1 GCA_009928785.1 Clostridia bacterium
GAAGCCAAGAAAATAAGCCAGCTTCTTGTTCGATTTCAGTTCCTGCTTCAAAACGTTCAGAAAATTTCTTACCCCCGAAATTTTCATACTGGAAGGCACCGTTTCGCTGATGCTCCAAAACCCGCCGGAGGCAACCAATAGCAGCGCTCCGCCGATGAAAAACATCAGCGCATAATTCACCGGGAAGTCTTTCCAGACCAACACCATTTTTACCAGAAAGGCTGCCCCCAAAACAATTACTCCCGAAATGATCTGATTGGACGAAAAAAACGTTTTTCGCTTTTGCGGATTTACCGATTTGCCGAGAATATCGTAATAGCTCACATTGGCAAAAGCGCCTGCCAGCGAAAACAGGGTGATAAACAAAAATACCAGCCACAGCACATAGCCGACCTGCTCACCTTTTAACAAAAAAAGCAAAACTCCCAATCCGGTCAGCGAGATAATCCGGACATTAATGCCGGCGAGTAAAAATTTCTTTTTGAACGTCTTGTTGCTGAGGTAGGGTGCAAAAAAGAGCTGTGTAAAACTTGAACCGCCCAGCATGATGGCCGTCATAATGCCGATATGCAGCGCGCCGCCGCCTGCCTCCACAAGCATGGCAGGAATGATGGTATCAACGTCCATAAAATTTTTGGCCAACGCCAGAAACCCGGCATGCCAAAGAAACGACCAGAAATTGTGGGTAGATATCTTTTTTGGTAAAGTCATAAATAGATCGCGTTTATCGGGGCGAAGATCATAAAAATTGGCTGAGCGCTCGTCGTGTGAAATAAAAATTCCTTTTCATTTTTAAAGCGGTTGACGCAATTGCAAAAACATTGTGGCTTGAATAAAAATTACCTTGCTGCTGCCAGCAAAGCGGGCAATATCATCAATAAGCCATTAGTCTAAATTGCCAAAACTTTACCGGTTTCGTCGGGTGATAGCAATTTTAAAATATTTTTGTTATCTTTTTTAATATTAAAAATAAAGCTATGAAAAAGGTATTAAGCCAGGAGATAAACGACTATGCCGAGAGGTATCGCGACTATACCGCCGCCAACCTGTCGAAACTCATCAGGATAAAATCGCTGAGTGGCCAGGAGCGTGAGGTGCAAAAGGAGCTGAAAAGACAAATGGAAGAAGCCGGTTTCGACCAGGTGCGCATCGACGGGCTGGGCAACGTGATCGGACGCATTGGCACAGGGAAAAAAATTCTCGCCATCGACGGCCACATGGATACCGTTGACATCGGCCAACTCAGCAACTGGCAGTTCGACCCGCTGGGAGGCGAAATTCGCGACGGCTATGTGCATGGCCGCGGCTCCGTAGATCAGGAAGGCGGCCCGGCAGCTTTTGTCACCGCCGGACGCATCATCAAAGACCTCAACCTGGCCGACGACCTCACCATATATTTTACGGGCACCGTGATGGAAGAAGACTGCGACGGCCTTTGCTGGAAATATCTGATAGAAGAAGAAGGCCTGAAGCCCGACTGCGTGATTGTAACCGAGCCTACCAACCTGAACATCTATCGCGGCCACCGCGGACGCATGGAGGTGCATGTGCACTTTAACGGACTCTCGGCCCACGGCTCAGCGCCGGAGCGCGGCAAAAACGCCATTTATATGGCAGCACGCGTGGCGCTGGAGATTGAAA
>SABY01000287.1 GCA_009928785.1 Clostridia bacterium
GCCCATCTTAAACATCTTTCGTACCTATTTTCAATTTAGTTTCCGTCCATCGGTTGATGTGGGGAGTCATGATATTCATAAACAAGATGGCAAAAGATACGCCCTCCGGATAAGCACCATATAGTCGAATCAACATGGTAATCAGTCCGCAACCGATTCCAAATAGAATCTTCCCTCTACTTGTAAGCGGTGCCGTGGTATAATCCGTGGCCATAAAGAAGGCCCCCAGCATAGCGCCTCCTGCCAGTATTTGAAAAAGAGGGTCTTCTCCGGCAAACCAAGAGAACAATATCATGGTGCCTAGAAAAGCCAGCGGAATCTCTATGGTAATAATTCTTCGGACCAACAGAAATATTCCTCCAGCCAACAGCACCAACCCGCCGGTTTCCCCTGCCGAACCGCCCACCGTTCCTAAAAACATGTCCCAGTGGGATGGCAATTGATCCAAGTTTCCTTTGGCGAATTCCCCCAAGGGAGTAGCTCCGGTGGTGCCATCCACGTTGGCAAACCCCTGATTCGGCAAGGGCCAAAGGGTCATGGTTTGAGGGAAGGAGATGGTCAAAACTACTCTTCCCAAAATAGCCGGGTTTACAAAATTATGCCCGATCCCACCAAATATTTGCTTGCCCACAACGATGGCCACAAAGCAACCAATAATGGCCTGCCAATACGGTAGCCCGGAAGGCAAATTAAAAGACAATAGAACCCCCGTTACCACGGCGCTCAAATCATCTATGGTTTCCGTTCGTTGAGTAATTCTTTGAAACAACAGCTCAAAAAGTACGCAGAACACCACGCAAATTAAGGTCAAAAGCAAGGCACGATGACCAAACATCCACACCGAAACACCCAGTGCCGGCATCAACGCAATCAAAACCTGGGCCATAATTTTAGACGTGGTGGCACCATCATCAATATGGGGAGAGTGGGCAATAATCAGATTGCCGTATTTAAATTCTTCCATTCTTTTTTGCCACCTCCATTTCCTTGATTTTACTCTTACCAAGAGAATGGACAATGTTCAACATCCGTTTTGCAGGACATACATAAGAACAACACCCACAACCAATACATGCCATGACATTCAGCCGTTTCATCTCTTCTAGATCGTTATTGTAGTATGCCCGATTTATCAACGCGGGCATTAAATTGCTGGGGCAAACACGAATACATCGGCCACAATTAATACAAGAAGATTCCTCTTCCAAATGGGCTTGCTTGCTATCAAATGCCAAAATAGCATTATTATTTTTAATAATGGGCTTTCCATCGGTATAAATGGCTCTCCCCATCATGGGACCGCCCATGATGATTTTTGCGGGAGGCGCTTTATATCCGCCGCAAGCCTCGATGACTTTAAAAATCTTGGTTCCAAGGGGAACCAGCAAATTTTTCGGAGTGGCTACTGCATCTCCATCCACCGTAATCCGTTTATCAATCAACGGGATGCCCGTGGCCATATACTTGCCCAAAAATCCCACCGTAGCTACATTGGACACCAACACGCCGATATCTGCCGGCAGCTTCCCCGGAAGCAGAACCTTTCCCGTGGTTTCCCGAATGATAACCTTCTCCGCACCTCTGGGATATTTGGATTTTAGAATCACGATACGAATATTATATTTACCTTCCAG
>SABY01000147.1 GCA_009928785.1 Clostridia bacterium
AAGAGCTGATATTTACCTTGAACCAGGCGATTCTCTATTTGTAGATCAATCATCATGGAGAGATAAACCAAAGTTTCTAATTGATGGAAAAGGAAGCGACAAGCTTAAATATTTAGAAAAAGATTGTCTGATTTTCCCTAAGGATAAACCATTTTATGATAAAATCAGGAGCGACTATTTTTCTACTGAGCTTGATTTCAAAAGATTTATAGACAGCATACATTTTGAAAGAGTCGATGCCCTGACATCATTCAAGGAACTACCGGATTTATTAAGAAATCATCATTTAAACACTTTGAATGCCGAAAGAGCGCATTTGTTATTGGAACATTTGGAGAGAAGAAACTATTACATAAAGCAAAAGTTCGACTTCTATTATCCTGACGAAAGTTATGACGATTTTCTTGACAGCATTAATTTTGACAATGATTTCTCAAAGACTTCGGCTTCTAAAATATTGACAAATAGTTACTTGAATTATCTTGCCAGACAAGCATTCAAATCAAAAAACGATAAAGAATGGTGGCAGGAAAATTTGAGTTGGAAATTGACATTTGTTTCTGCCCAACCCAAATCCTTGTGGACAGACTTACTTGCATTAAGTACAATAAGAGATTATTCTTTTGGGCTTATGTCGGATAATTTTTTTATTGATTTGGAAACCTTTGATAATGCGCTCGAAGATAAATTTTTCAACAGTCAAAATAAAGATTTATTTAAGGTTAATATTACATCTTACAAGAATTTAGCACCCGGGAAACCAGCTCCTGACTTTGAGTTACCTGATTCAAGTGGAAATAGGCACAGGTTAAGCGATTTTAAAGGGAATATAGTTTACATTGATTTTTGGGGAACCTGGTGCTATCCTTGCATTCAGGAAATACCCGATGCATTAACTTTACAAGAAGAATATACAAAAGATGAACCGGTAACATTTCTTTATGTGGCACTAGAGTATGACAGCACAGATATTGCTGGTTGGAAAGAATTTATTTCCGGAAATGATTCAAGGTTTGCTAAATTGCTTAATAACAAACCGTTTCCAGGTGTTCATTTGGTTGCAGAAAAACAATTTAGAAATAATTCAATCAGTGCATACAAATTGAATTCTGCACCAACACATGTTCTAATTGATCAAAACGGGAATATTGTTAATGCAAGAGCAAAGCGATCTAATGAAATACGAGAAGACATTGATGAATTATTAAAAACAATGAAAGAAAAATGACAAGGAAACCTCAAATAGAGGTTGAAAACAAATGGATTGAAGCATCACTGACTTGAAAAATGAAATTGCGGAACAAGTAAGTTTATCAAAAATGACAATGGATGAAATTAACGCTGAAATAGATGCTTTAAGAAATGCAAAAAGTCATTCTTAATACAAATGATATTGTTTCTGCTCTAATTTCAAACTCTATCCCGACAAAGATTTTATATGAATTGGTGCTAACCTCAAAAGTAGAAATTTGGTCTCAATAACCCTGCCCTTTAGGGCGGGGTCAGAAAGCACTGTCAGAAACCGGCGGGCTTTAGCCCGCAATACTTTCACTTCAGTATCTTTCAATGGACTCCTCATAGCATGGGCTAAAGCCCGCTGAAATACTTTTGCATTTTTACCCCCGGTCTAAAGACCGGCCTAAAGGCCGGGGTTAGTGAACAACCTGGCCACAAATTTTTATATCAGAGCCACTAAAACCCATTATCAGCAGCCTTATCACATTGAAGTTTTCAAAACTACAATACCATGTGCCGGGATTGCGAACCTTTGCCCCGCCCCTATTTTGCCAAGGTTTTCGTGAAGCCACAAATCTCTTAATTGATAATTGGCATCGACACCGATCATTTCCGGAGAAAGAAAAAAGTCTGTATCCTCTCCGCTGCGGTTCATCAACGCGACAGCTTTTTCTTCGCCATCAACACCCAGCGGCTTAAGCCATATTTCGACATTGTTGGCCGACGATATCCTGGTGGCCTGCCGGTAGCCGGTATCCTGATTGAGTGCTATCACTTCTTGGTTGGTAAGTATTTCTATCGTTTCCGCCGACATGGTGCGCAAGTCGTTTCCGGCCAGAAGCGGAGAATTCAACATACACCACATCGAGAAATGCGTTTTGTCTTCGTCATAACTCATGCCCCTCCCCACTTGAAGCATGTCCATGTCGTTGTAATGCCCGGCTGACGCGTATTTATAAAGCGCTGCATTCAGGTCGATGATGTGCAGGATCGACCCGAACGAAGCCTCGATGTCGCCGGATATTCGCCAGGAATCGGCTTTCTGTGTAACCCATTCGCCCGGAAACTGCCACCGACAAACATTAACCACAATATTGGAATCCAAACTTTTCACATGGTCAATGATCCGGCTGTACTCCGACTCTTCGTCAAGCCCCATCTGTTCGGCGCCGCACCAATCTATTTTTAAAAAGTCGAATCCCCACGCGTCAAAAAAGAGCTGGCAATCCTGCTCCAGATGGCCATAAAGTCCTACGCCAATCCCATTTGTATCATCATCCCAAATAGAACCACACGTGTTGCGCCCAGCATCGGTATAAATTCCTGCTTTCAGATTTTTAGCATGGATGTAATCCACCAGCGATTCGATGCCTGCCGGAAACTTTGTGCTGTCCACAAAGATTTGACCCGAAGCGTCGCGACCGCCAAAATATCCGTCGTCGATATTAATAAACTGATACCCGGCATCCCAAAGCCCGGAAGCAACCAGCGCATCGGCCTGCTGGCGGATCAGCGATTCATCGATGTTTGTTCTGAAATTATTCCAGCTACTCCACCCCAAGATCGGGGCTTTGGCTTGTTGGCCGTAAAGCGAGGCATTCAATAAAACCTGCAGCGACAAGGCTAAAATTTTTATTTGTATGAGTTTTTTCATTTTGTTTCAAAAGTTTTCTCCTATCTTTTATTTTCAAAAAACTTACGGAGCAAAGCGGCGCATTGTGCTTCCATGATGCCGCCGGTGATGAGTGTTCTGGGATGAATCGCCGAGGGCTTCATGCGCAAGAACCCCCGTTTGGGATCACTGGCGCCAAAGAATATCTGCTCTAGTTGCGTCCAGAAGGCGGCGCCGGCACACATCACACAAGGCTCCAGCGTTACGTATAGACGGCAGCCATCGAGATATTTGCTGCCCAAAAAGTTGCTGGCGGCTGTAAAAGCCTGCATCTCGGCGTGGGCTGTGGCATCGGTGAGCTGCTCGGTGAGGTTGTGCGCCCGTGCTATGATGCGGTCGTTGCAAACCACCACCGCGCCTACCGGCACCTCGTCGATGTCGTAAGCCTGCTGCGCCTCTTTTAACGCCTCTTTCATAAAATATTCGTGGGTGTAAATATCAAGCATAATAGGTTTTATTCAAAATTCAACATTTCTTTTCGTAAATCGTAAATCAAAAATCGTAAATCAAAAATCTCATCATTGTTAATGATGACGCCCCGTTGGGGCTTTCGTTCAAAATTCAAGATTCAACATTTCCTTTCGTAAATCGTAAATCAAAAATCGTAAATCAAAAATCTCATCATTGTTAATAATGACGCCCCGTTGGGGCTTTCGTTCAAAATACAAAATTCGATATTCAAGATTCAATATTCGTTTTTTATTCTCACCTCTCACTTCTATTTCTTTCTACCCTCTATCTTCATTCCTACCAACAGCACAAGCAATGCAACAATAAATCCGGGAATAAAAGATGCTTTGGCTTCAAACTGCGTAGGTGCTGCGATGCCCCAGATAAAAAACCCAAGGTTTACCAAAAACCCCGATAAGATACTATAAAGTGCTGCCATACGCCAACGATGCACGCTTCGGTAAGTGAGAGCTGCCAGTGTTACGGGAACAAAGATGACGATGGTTCCCAGTCCAACCACCATCAGATCGACGATGCGGGGAAACACAAGCGCCATCAACAATGCGATAGCGCCAAACCCCACCGTGGTGAATCGTATGCTGCGCCGCACCGCTCCGGTGCTCATCTTACCTCTGCCTGACGTCACAAAATCTTTGACGGCTGAGATTGAAATAATGTTCAGGAAACTATCAGCCGACGACATAAGCGCCGACAAAAGCCCTACCACTGCGAACCCCAGCACAAACTCGGTGCTGTGGCGATCGATAAACAAATAAGCCACGTCGCGCGGAGCGGCATCCTGCGTGATGGTGAGTCGAACAGCCATTCCTACCAAAGGAAAAATAATGTAGAACGGCAGCATGCCCAGCCCCGATATGATGCTGGTGCGGCGGGCCGTAGCCGGGTTGCGGGCAGCAAGCATACGCTGCCAGATGTCCATGCGAACCATTACCGAAGGCGCCAGAAAAAGTGGCAATCCCACCAAAAACAAAATCCCATAATGTGTGCCGTTGAGCATGGTGGCCGGAAGTTCACTGAGCCGATCCAGACTATGGGTATCGTGCCAGATGCCGGGGATAAAAAGCAAAACAATCATCAGCAGGATGACGACAAATTGGATCATATCAGTGAGGATAACACCCGAAAGCCCTGCCAGCGCGGTATAAAATATTACTACCAAACAGGAAATGATCGCTGCCGGAGCGTAGCCGATTTCGAAAGCATAACGCAGCAACGAGGCCATCCCTACAAACTGCGCAGCAAGCAGAAAAAAGAATATGAAGATATTGACGCCACTCACCACTGCTGCAAACATGCGCGCATGGCGCCGGTGGCCGCTGTCGGTGTAGTGAAGGTTGAGATAACCCGGCAAAGAGTAGATCGATTTTTTGGCACCCTCGGCATTTATCTTTCCTGCAAAACGTGCCAGGATAAAAAATCCGATGACGTAAGCCACGCCAATACCTACGGCGGCAAATCCCGACTCATAGCCCATGGCCATCAACCCGATGGAGGTGCCGCCGCCTACAAAAGTGGCCAGGGTGGTGAACACCAATGGCAACGTACGCGTATTGCGGTTGTTGACCAGGTAAGCTTCCGAATCGCCGCCACGCACATGGCGCAGCGTAAGGTACAACACAAGCAACAGATAAAGTACAATCCAGAAGTACAGCCAGACCATTTGAAAAGTTTTTTCAAAAATAGGTTTTTTCGCAAAGGGTGCGATCAGGCATACCATGCGAAACAAAACAAGAATCCGCGTGAAAATTGTTAAACAAGAATCCGCGAATTCCCGCGAATGATGCAAATTCCCACGAATAAATCTTTCTCCATTTCCTCGGCATCCTCTCCGGTGGTTAAAATCTCTCTCTGTTTTCTCCGTGCCTTCTCTTTGCGCTCTGTGGTTAATGGTTTTGTTCAAGTTGCTCTTTCAGGACGATTTTTAAAACGTACTTTTCATTGTCCCTTAGGCGCTGCCATCAGGATCAAATAAGCTGGGCTATCAGCCCGAAGCATTTTACCTATTAATAACATTTCCTAACCATCGGTTGCTGGCGCTGTTTGTAAAAAACATTATCAGCCTTTAGCTGTTAATCATCCAAACAAATCATTCATCAAAAAAATAGTAATTATGATCTCGAAAAACTTACAAAAAGCCATCAACGAACAGATAAAACTCGAAGAGCAATCTTCACGCATTTACATGGCCATGGCCTCGTGGTGTGAAGTGAACGGACTGGCCGGAGCCGCCAGGTTTCTTTATACCCACAGCGACGAAGAACGTATGCACATGCTCAAGTTTGTACATTTCCTCAACGACCGTGGCGGCCATTCACAATTGGAGCAACTCGAAGCACCCGGCCACACCTGGAACTCACTCGAAGAAGTCTTCAAAAGCATCCTCGACCATGAGCGCTACGTTACCCGCAGCATCAACAACCTGGTAGATATTTGCCTTGAAGAGAAAGACCACACCACCAATAGCTTCCTGCAATGGTTCGTAACCGAGCAAATTGAAGAAGAAAGCCTGGCGCAGGAAATCGTGGATAAGATAAAGCTGGTAGGTGAGAGCAAAGGGGGTAACTTCCATCTCGACATGTTCCTCAGTGGACTTGCCTCTGCCGAAGCTGCAGCGGGTTAAAAATTTGTAGGTATTTTAATAATGAAAAGGACGACCATGTGTCGTCCTTTTTTTATACTTTTCCTCCTGATTCGATCTCTTTCACCAGCGTGTCGTACCACTTTTTGCCATAGCGCCGGGTGAGCGCATCCTTAAGAAAAATATAAAGCGGCACGTTGTTGCGACGCCCATTTACCAAAGCCGGCCGGCAGATATGCCACTCATGATAATTCACCGCATCGAAGTTGTCGTATTCGGTTATGCGCACGGGATACAAATGACACGACACCGGCTTGCGGAACGAAATCTTCTTTTGCTCCCACGTGCGTTCGATGGCACACCAGGCAATGCCATCGGTGAAGTTGGCAAAAGCGCACTCGCGCCCATTTACCAGCGGCGTTACAAACTGCCCCAGCATGTCGTATTCAAATACGCCAAGTTCTTCTACCACACGCAAACCTTCCGGGCGCATGTTGGCTTTCACCTCGTCCAGGCTGTCCTCGAGCAGGCCAATCTCTTCTTCAAGAAGGGGTGCGCCGGCGTCGCCTTCTACACAGCAGGCTCCCTTGCATTTTTTTATGTTGCAGACAAACTGCACACGACGCAGATCGTCAGAAACGGTGGTGCTATCCAATACTATCATGCAGCAAAATTATTCCAATTCCTATAGCACGAGATATTACAAATGCTGGCGACGGGCAATCACTCAATCATCTTCTCGCACAAATTTTTTGTGAGGATAGATGTTTGTTGATCATTTTGAGTTTTCCAGTGAATTTTCCTGAACCAATTCTGCCCACAGCAGTTTACACTAACAGCAAGCGCTGTTTTTTTAGAAAGCTCTTTTATTATTTATTAAAAAAAAATCATTTGTTATGAATTACAATTTGCTAGGCAATACAGGTTTAAAAGTTTCAGAATTGTGTCTGGGCACAATGACATTTGGCGGACGCGGTATCTGGACCGCCATTGGTACGTTGCCACAGGAGGAAGTGAATACCCTTGTACAACAGGCAGTAGATGGAGGAATCAATTTTATCGATACCGCCAATGTTTACAGCGAAGGACTTAGCGAAGAGATGACTGGTAAAGCGTTGACCACTTTGGGATTGCGGCGTCATGAGGTGGTAATAGCTACCAAAGTGCGCGGTATGATGGGCGAAGGACCCAACAGCAGTGGACTAAGCCGCCAACACATCCTGCATCAGGCCCACGAAAGTCTGCGCCGACTCAATACTGATTACATCGACCTATACCAGATTCACGGCTTCGACGCGCTCACGCCGATGGAGGAAACGCTGGAGGCGCTCACTACGCTGGTGCAAAGTGGCAAAGTGCGTTACATCGGATGCAGCAATCTGGCTGCATGGCAGATCATGAAAGCGATTGGTATCTCCACGCTGAATCATTTGAGCCGGTTTGTATCGCTGCAGGCTTATTATACCATTGCCGGACGCGATCTGGAACGCGACCTTGTGCCAATGCTACTCGATCAGAAATTGGGCTTGCTTGTATGGAGTCCGCTGGCTGGTGGATTGCTGAGTGGAAAATACAGCCGCGACAATAAATCGGGGGAAGGACGACGCAAAAACTTCGACTTCCCTCCCATTGATAAAGACAAAGCCTTTGATATAATAGATGTGATGCAAGAAATAGCCGACAATAAAAACGCTTCCACAGCGCAGGTTGCTCTGGCCTGGCTGCTGCATCAGCCGGTAGTTACTTCGGTAATTGTCGGTGCTAATAAAGAAAAACAATTGGCTGATAACCTGAAAGCCACAGAGGTAAAGCTCGATAAGCAAGAGCTGAAACGTCTGGACGACATCAGTAAACTGACGCCTGAATATCCGGGCTGGATGCTCGAACGGCAAGGTGCCGACCGGAAATAGCTATTTTTGCGAAAAGCAATTTTTTTATAAAAATGAAAAGAATTTTCGCCGCTGTAAAAATCGCGCCTGACGCCAATTTCATTAGCATTTACACCCAACTTAAAGCGGCTTTGCGCCATGACCGCATCAACTGGGTGCCTCTTCAAAATGTGCACCTGACCTTGAAATTTTTTGGTGAAGTGCCCGACGAACAAATCGAAGCCATCGATGAAACACTGCGGCAGGCATCTGAGCGGCATAAACCCTTCGGTATGCAACTATTCGGTACGGGCATTTTTGGCAGTAGTTACGATCCGCATGTGGTATGGTTTGGCATCCGCCAAAGCGAACAAATCAGCGCACTGGCAAGCGATGTGCTCGATGCTGTGGTTCCGCTTGGCTTTCCGCGCGACCGGCAGAACTTCAGGCCGCACCTTACCATCGGCCGTATTAAGCGTATTGCTGATAAAAATATTTTCCAACAAGCCATCCACAAATACAGCGACACATCAATTCAAGAAATCAAAGTGGAATCATTCGAGCTTATCGAGAGCAAACTTCTGCCAGAGGGGCCAGTTTACACGGTGCTAGAAAGGTATGGAATTTAGCGTGCAGTTCTCAGTTCTCAATCCTCAGTTGGCAGTTCTCAGGCTTCAGTCCTCAGTTGGCAGTCCTCAGGCCTCAGGACTCGGATATGAACAGGCGATGATTTTTTCTTGAGGTGCAGCGCACCGGAATATTTTTCATCAGGAAAAATACAACCACCTCAGGC
>SABY01000148.1 GCA_009928785.1 Clostridia bacterium
TGTTCGTTGTTCGTTGTTTGTTTCCCGAATCGCAAAGCTCTCGGGATTTCCCCGATGGGTCGGGGCAGGCAACTGCGCTCAAGTTTGTTGTTCGTTGTTCGTTGTTCGTTGTTTGTTTCCCGAATCGCATAGCTCTCGGGATTTCCCCGATGGGTCGGGGCAGGCAACTGCGCTCAAGTTTGTTGTTCGTTGTTTGTTGTTCGTTGTTTGTTGTTTGTTTCCCGAATCGCAAAGCTCTCGGGATTTCGCTGCGCTCAAGTTTGTTGTTCGTTGTTCGTTGTTTGTTGTTCGTTGTTCGTTGTTTGTTGTTCGTTGTTCGTTGTTTGTTGTTCGTTGTTTGTTGTTCGTTGTTTGTTGTTTGTTGTTTGACCTATCCCCACATCATCACATCAGCACATCAACACATCAGCAAATCCCCACATGAACACATCAACACATCAGCAAATCCCCACATCAGCACATCAGCACATCAACACATCAGCAAATCCCCACATCAACACATCAGCAAATCCTCACATCAGCAAATCAACACATCAACACATCAGCACATCAGCACATCAACACATCAGCAAATCCCCACATCAGCAAATCCCCACATCATCACATCAGCAAATCCCCACATCAGCACATCAGCAAATCCCCACATCAACAAATCAACACATCAGCAAATCATCACATCAACACATCAACACATCAGCAAATCCCCACATCAGCACATCAGCACATCAACACATCAACACATCAACACATCAACACATCAGCACATCAACACATCAACACATCAGCACATCAACACATCAGCAAATCCCCACATCAACACATCAACACATCAGCAAATCCCCACATCAACACATCAGCAAATCCCCACATCAGCACATCAGCAAATCAGCACATCAGGATTTAGCTACCAAAAAATGGCATACAATACCACCAACACCAGAAGAACGGCATAAGCTGCCAGGTTGAAAGTTTTGCCGGTGATAAACATCTCATTGGTCAGCACGATGCCTTTGGGATCGTCGTCGAGTTTATTGGTCGAAAGGCTTACCATAGCAATCACCGTCATGGTGATGAGGAAAGTGTAAAACATCTGGTCGAGCCAGGGCAAGTTGAGCGACGGCGTTAACTTAAGCGCCAGCGCCACCGGTATCGACACCAGAATGCCAGTGATGGCGCCACGGTTGGTAGCTTTTTTATAAAATAATCCCATCATAAACACCGCCAGGATACCGGGACTTACCAGTCCGGTGTATTCCTGGATGTACTGAAAAGCCTGTTCGATATTGCCAAGCATAGGCGCCACGAATATTGCGATAAGCAAAGCAACCCCGCCTGAAATACGGCCGATGGCGACATCTTTGTTTTTGGCTTTTTTGTTTTCGAGATAGGGCTTGTAAATGTCCATGGTGAAGATGGTGGAAGTAGAGTTGACCATGGACGCCAGCGACGACACGATAGCTGCTGCCAGCGCGGCCACCACCAGCCCTTTGAGTCCTACCGGAATAAAAGTTCCGATAAGCCACGGGTAGGCTTTGTCGTAGTTCATCGAGCCATCAGCTTTCGTAAACGTATCGGCGATACCATCGATGACAGCAGTACCTTCGGGTTGCGAGAACATTACCCAGACGATGATGCCGGGGATGACCACAAAAAGCGGCACGATGAGTTTGAGAAAAGCAGCAAAGACGATTCCGCGTTGTGCTTCGCGCAGACTTTTGGCAGCAAGGGTGCGTTGGATGATGTATTGATTAAAACCCCAATAATAAAGGTTGGCCACCCACATACCGCCGATAAGCACGGCAATGCCCGGCAGGTTCATAAACTCCGGATTGTCTTTGTGGAGAATCATGTGAAACTTGTCGGAAGCCGTGGCGTAGATGTGTTGAAAGCCATCGACGATGCCGCCATCGGGCGTTACGTTGGCCAAGGCGATGAGTGTAGTAATAAATCCGCCGAGCACCAACAGCGCCACCTGCACCACGTCGGTCCAGGCCACTGCGGCCAGTCCACCATAAATAGAATATGCTGCCGCAAAACATGCCAACCCTATGATGGCCGGGAAGATCAGACTACCGTCGCCGTTGCCCAGGATGGTATCGATGGCTTTGCCACCAAGAAAAAGCACAGAGGTAAGATTGACAAAAATAAATAGCGCAATCCAGAAGATGGCCAGAATAGTTTTTAGGTTGGTGCTGTAGCGTTTTTCGATAAATTCCGGGATGGTGTAAAGCCCTTTTTCGATGAAGACTGGCAGAAAGTATTTCCCCACGATTATAAGCGTCAGGGCAGCCATCCATTCGTAAGAAGCGATGGCCAAACCCATAGCCATGCCCGATCCCGACATGCCTATCATTTGTTCGGCCGAAATATTTGCTGCAATCAGCGAGGCACCGATAGCCCACCAGGGCAGCGACTTTCCGGCCAGGAAATAATCTTCGGCGTTGCGCTCGTGGCCTTTTTTCTTTCGCGACACAAACAAGCCGATGCCCATAATAACGATGGCATAAACAATGAATATGGCGTAATCCCAAAACGAAAAACCTATTTCAGCATTCATAATTTTATATTAAAAATGAAAAGGTTATTAATACGAAAAAAACGGCGCAAGATACTATTTTTGCGTTTTCGCCAGTTGATGAAATTTTATAGAAATAATTTTGCTGATGATTAAAAAACTGATCATGCTGGTTTTGCCCGCAATTTTATTAAGCTGTGGCGGAAACCAAAAACAACAAATAGCAGAAAACGTCATGGAATTAACAAAGGAAATTTACGGCGAGGTGGAGGGTAAGCAGGTTTTTAGATTCACCATCCGCAACAGCAACAACATGGCGGTGGAGCTGATAACTTACGGTGGCATCGTTGCGCATCTCTGGGTTCCCGATGCTGCGGGAAACGTTGCGGATGTGGTGGCAGGCTACGACAGTCTGGCCGAATATGTAGCCGGCACCAGCTATTTTGGTTCATTGGTTGGGCGCTATGCCAACAGGATTGCGCGGGGTAATTTCACACTGGAAGGGAAGATGTATCAATTGGCGCGCAACAACGACGCAAATCACCTGCATGGCGGCGTCGCAGGGTTTAATAAAAAGGTGTGGCAGGCAGAAGATTTTATTTTTCCCGACAGCGCCGGCATAGTGCTTACGCTCACCAGCCCCGATGGCGACCAGGGGTATCCGGGAAACCTGCAGGTGCAGGTAACCTACACGCTTACCAACCGCAATGAGCTAAAGATAGATTACCTGGCCACCACCGACGCTCCCACCATCGTCAACCTAACGCATCACAGCTATTTTAATTTGGATGGTCACAACAGCGGCTCTATTTTAAATCACAAGCTGCAAATTAACGGTGAAGCCTATCTGCCGGTGGATCAAACGTTGATACCAACGGGTGAGATAAAACCAGTGGAAGGCACGCCCATGGATTTCCGGCAGCCACACGTCATCGGCGACCGAATAGCAGAGGTGCCGGGCGGCTACGACCACACCTGGGTTCTCAAAACCAGCCACGACAGCATCCCGCAACTTGCCGCACGGCTATGGGCGCCACAAAGCGGACGCATGCTCGAAGTTTACACCGACCAGCCGGGCATTCAGTTTTATGCCGGCAACATGCTGGACAATATAAAAGGTAAGCAGGACGCCGTGTATAATCAGCACGACGCTTTGTGCCTCGAAACGCAGCACTTCCCCGATTCGCCCAACCATCCCGAATTTCCGACGGTGGTGCTTAAGCCGGGAGAAAAGTTTGTATCGCATACGGTTTATCGTTTTTTTAATGAAGAGGATTAGAACAATTATTTAGTAGTTGAAAGAAAACTACCTATGTTGAAAATCAAAATCCTGGGTTTTCTTTCTGACACTATTTCACTGCAATCGAATAGTTTATTAATACAAAAACCAAAATAATGATGATAAGAAGATTGATGATTGTAATGCTGCTGGGCGCAATGATCGCTGGCTATGGCCAGACGGATAGTGTTGTAGAGCGCATAATCCGTATCGGGCAAACCGACAATCGTTCTATGCAACACCTGGATGTACTTTGCAACCGGTTTGGTGGAAGGCTGGTAGGCTCCGATGCTTACGAAAATGCGGCTGTGTGGGCTGCCAGTAAGTTTGAAGATTGGGGCATGGAAGTGCTGATGGATGAGGCCGGCGAGGTGCCGGTGGGCTTCAACCGCGGGCCGTGGTTTGGCCGCATGCTTTCCGACAACGGCATGTACCTGCACTTCGCCACACCCAGCTATACTTCGGGAACCAAAGGCGTACAGCGCGGACACGTGGTAATAGAACCTGCCAACCAACGCGAATTCGACAGAATGAAGAAACATCTCAACGGCGCCTGGGTGCTCATCGGCGGCGAAAGTAGCGGCTGGCCCATCGACTGGTCGGCAGCAGGCGACGCACGCCGCGATTCGATAAAGCTGGTGAATGAAGAAATCAACGACCAAAATAGTTTGATCCGCCGCGAGAACAAAGAGGCGCGCGAGGCCGGCCGCCCCGAAAAGGAGCTGATCGAACTAATAGAAGAGCCGGCTCTTTTTTATAAAGAAATGCGCGAAGCCGGCATCCTGGGAATTATACAATCGGCTAAAGTGCCTATCCGTGTGCTTTACGACCGCAAAAATATAATGCAGATGTCTTTCGACAGCCTGCCCACGGTGCCCGACATAAAGCTCGACGAACACCAATACGCCATTATCCGGCAGATGGCCGAAGAGCGGCAATACTTTCTGCTGGAGTTCGACATTCGCAACCACTTTAAGATGGGGCCGGTGAAATACCACAACGTGATAGGCGTAATAGAAGGCACCGAATTCCCTGATGAATACGTAATCATGGGCGGCCACCTGGATGCCTACGATGTAGCCACTGGCGGCGTGGATGATGGATCGGGTGCTACACCCACCATGGAAGCCGCCCGCCTGATCATGGAGGCCGGCGGCAAGCCACGCCGCACCATTCTGGTGATGCTTTTTGCCGGCGAGGAATTTGGCCTGTGGGGTTCGCAAAGCTGGATCGACCGCAACCCGGAAAAACTAACACGCATCTCCAACATGGTAAACCGCGACGGTGGCCCCACAGCGCCTATGAGCGTGAGTGTGCCGGCGAGCATGCGCGCGGATTTCGAAACCATCTGCGCACCCATCAGCCGCATCAATCCCGACTTCCCGTTTACCATCAACGAACGCGACCCGATGGAACGCCCCGCTAAAGCCTGGGGTACCGACAGCGGTCCGTTTGCCGTTGCCGGCGTGCCGGTAATAGGTTTCAACTGCGAAGACCCTAAAGGATACAACTTTAGCTACCACGAGATATGGCATACCGAGCGCGACCTCTACAACAAGAGCATCCCCGAATATCAGGAGCACGCCGCCACAGCCACAGCCATCATGGTATATGGCCTGGCCAACCTGGATCATCTGTTGCCGGCCGACGAATATTATATCATCAATCAGGTGGAGAAACCGGAAAAAAAGAAAAATAGGAATTAAGCGATCAAGGCAAAGCAAAATTAAGAACGCGGATAATTCAGATAAGACGGATTTCTACGGATTTTGTTTATCCGTGTTAATCCGCAAAATCCGCGTCATACGCGTTCTCTTTTTATATTAGCTATCCGACGTTTGTTTTAGGATGTGTATTTCTCCCGGATCAAAGTTCTTACGGCTCAATCATTTCGGCAAACAGTTGGACATCCAGGCGGAGGGCTACAAGTTTTTTTTTAAAAATTTATTTCTCTACTCCACAATCTTCAGTCTGGCGAATTTGAGCAGGAGATTCTTCTGGCCGATGGCCGTGAAAAACACCACAGCTTTGCGGTTACCGCCTGACCCTTCGATGTTGATTACTTTTCCCTGGCCAAACTGTGCGTGCATCACCTGCATGCCAGCCTGAATATCCTCCACAGGAGAACTCTCAAAATGCTCCATGCGTGGCTGTGCGTCAGGCTTTTTGGCTGTGTTGGTAGTCAGACGACCGCTGGTAAAATTGGATGGTTTATGAAATCCGCCGCCAAAGGAGCTGCTGCGTGGCGCCGGCTTGTGGGGCAGTTCTATGCATCTTTCGTCGATCTCTTCCAGGAAGCGACTCGGCTCGCAACTGGTGAGGTTGCCCCAGCGGTAGCGATTTTCGGCATACGAGAGGATGGCTTGCTTGCGGGCGCGGGTGATGGCCACGTAAAACAGACGGCGTTCTTCTTCCAGATCGGCGCGCGAGGTGATGGATTGGATAGAAGGAAATAGATTTTCTTCCATTCCCACCACAAACACATACGGAAACTCAAGCCCTTTGGCGCTGTGGATGGTCATCAGCGACACCTTGTCGGGATCGTTGTCGTCCTGGTCGGCGTCGGTGAGCAGTGAAATGTCCTGTAGGTATTTGTCGAGTGAGCGGATGGTTCCCTCCCCTCCTATCTCCAACTGCTCGCCACTTTCCGAAAACTCCTTGATGCCGTTTAGCAGCTCTTCGATGTTTTCGATGCGGCTGATGCCCTCCGGCGTTTTGTCTTCGTTCAGGTTGGTCATAATACCCGACGACTGTGCAATATCGCGCGCCAGCTCGTAAGCATTGCGTACCTTTTGCTCCACGCGGAAGCGCTCGATCATGGTGGTGAAGTTACCAATGCGGGTGAGGATGCCCTGGTTAATTTTCAGATCATAATCGTTTACATTGGCAAGCATCTCCCAAAGGGTTTTGCCCATTTTATCGGCTGTCACCGTCAGGCGGTCGAGCGTGGTGGCGCCGATGCCGCGTGCCGGATAGTTGATGATGCGCTTGATGGCCTCATCGTCGGCAGCATTTACCACCACCCGGAAATAGGCCAGCAGGTCTTTGATCTCTTTTCGTTTGTAAAAGGAGAGGCCGCCGTAGATACGATACGGAATGTTAAGCTTGCGCAATGCCTCCTCGATGGAACGGCTCTGCGCATTGGTGCGATAAAGAACGGCAAACTCGCTGTTGGGCAACTGGTTGTTCATCTTTATCTCAAAAACATTTTGCGCCACCAACTGCCCCTCTTCGGTGTCGGAGGAAGTGCGCAGCAATTTTAGCTTAACGCCTTCTTCGTTTTGCGTCCATATTTTTTTAAAAATCTGCTCCTTGTTGTAAGCTATCACGCTGTTGGCCGCGTTGACGATGTGCTGTGTGGAGCGATAATTCTGTTCGAGCTTATAGGTTTTCAGATCGGGGTAATCTTTTTCAAAGTTGAGGATGTTCTGAATGTTGGCGCCCCGGAAAGCATAAATACTCTGGGCGTCGTCGCCGACCACGCAGATGTTTTCGTGACGAGCAGCCAGCTTTTTTACGATCAGATACTGAGCGTAGTTGGTATCCTGATATTCATCCACCAAAATGTACTGGAATTTCTTTTGATATTTCAGCAGCACATCGGGGAAGTCGCGCAGCAGGAGGTTCATATTAAAAAGCAAATCATCAAAGTCCATTGCCAGGGCACGGCGGCAGCGGGCCGTGTACATCGAGTAGATGTTGCCGATAAAAGGCTTGGCAGCCATCTTATCCTGGCTCATCAATTCGTGGTTGGCGTTGTAATCCTGGGCAGAGATGAGGTTGGATTTTGCCGATGAAATGCGCCCCAGGACATAACCGGCCGGATAGATTTTTGGATCGAGGCCAAGGTCTTTAAGAATTGAACGCACCAGGCTTTTGGAATCGTCGGTGTCGTAGATGGTGAAGTTGGAAGGATAGCCCAGATGGTGACCTTCTACTCGCAATACGCGGGCAAAAACAGCATGAAACGTTCCCATCCACACACTTTTGGCCTCGGTAGAGCCTACCAGGTTGTAGATGCGCTCTTTCATTTCGCGGGCGGCTTTGTTGGTAAAGGTGAGCGCCAGGATGTTGAACGGATCGACGCCCTGCTGCAGCATGAAGGCCACGCGGTAGGTCAGCACGCGCGTCTTGCCGGAGCCGGCGCCGGCAATCACCATGGCTGGGCCGCTATAGTTTATCACAGTCTCTTTTTGTACTTCGTTGAGGTCGTCAAGCAGGTTTTTCACAATAAAAACATTTTAGGCTCCAAAATTAGTGGTTTTGCAGGAGGCAAAAGAGAATTGTTAAAAAGATTGAGAAAAAGGAGTACCAAATGTCGCGTGTTGAAGTGGTCGCTTAAGAAGACACCCGGAAAAACCAACGGCGTCGCTTTAAGCGACACCGTTGGTAAACGCTTAGCGCCATGCGCCCTGCTTTCTTCACTTCATTTTTCATCCTGCATGTGTTCATTTTTTGCCTCACCCCCGGCCCCTCTCCAATTGGAGAGGGGAGCGCTTCCGCCTGGCTGTATGGTAGTTTGCCCCGCGCCCTGCTTTCTTCACTTCATTATTCAATATTCGATATTCTGCGGTTCGATACTCAAAAAATCTAAATGGAATTCCGCAGGTCCGGACCTGATGCCGTCGCTTAGGAAAGCACCCTGAAAAACCAACGGCGTCGCTCTAAGCGACACTGTTGGTAAACGCTTAGCGCCGCGCGCCCTGCTTTCTTCACTTCATTATTCATCCTGCATGTGTTCATTTTTTGCCTCACCCCCGGCCCCTCTCCAATTGGAGAGGGGAGCGCTTCCGCCTG
>SABY01000288.1 GCA_009928785.1 Clostridia bacterium
GTCGAGATTGCCAGCATCAAAAGTTAAAATAGCAATGGAGGCCTTTTTTGCAGGGAGTGTAGTTTTTTTTATGGTAGTCATGATAGTAGATTTTTTGTTTGGAGTGCAAAGAAAGGAATTTCCGGCGGGATACTTTTCAACCCATCCATGACAGGAATTCAAGTCTAAAAAATTTGCAATACAGCTATTTATCTGCTATTTTTGCCAGCAATCTCAAGCACAAAGTTTTCATTACTTTTACCAATTATAAAAATGATTTTTACAACACATCATACACGTAACTTCTTTTCGACGGCATGTCTTGTGGCGAGCCTGTTTGTTATGGTTGCGCTTAGCGCAATGTTCACATCGTGCAACCCCGCCAACGATCCTGAACCGGAACCCTACACCCCTACTCCCTATCAAATAGAAATTCCGTATGGGTTTCCTACGCGGCTCAACGTTCCTGCCGACAACCCGATGACGGTGGAAGGCGTAGCGCTGGGGCGAAAACTTTTTTACGATGGCCGCCTCAACGGGCGCACGCACCCCGACTCGCTGATGAGCTGCGCCACCTGTCACCGCCAGGAACATAGCTTTGAGATTGGTGCCTCGCGTCCGCATCCTTTTGGCGTTACCGGCAAACCTACGCACCACGTGATGCTGCCCATGATCAACCTGGTGTGGAACATGGGTACTTTTGGCTGGAACGGCAGCGTGCCCTCCATTGAAGCCGACGTGCTGGCGGTGATCAGCGATCCCACGGAGTTCGATTCGTCGCCGGAGCGCGTGGTGCAGACTTTAAAAAATATCGAAGGCTATCCCGAAATGTTCCGCAAAGCTTTTGGCACCAGCCAAATCACTGCAGACCAAGTGGCCAAAGCCATCGCTCAATTTGTGCGCACGTTGATCTCGGACAACTCCCGGTTTGACCAATATATGCGCGGTGAAGTGCAGCTTACGCCCGAAGAGCTGCGGGGTTTTGTGCTGTTCACCACCGAAGAGGGCGCCGATTGTTTCCACTGCCACGGTGGCTTCGGCAACCCGTTGTTTACTACAAATTTGTTTTACAACAATGGCAAAGATTCCGTTTTCACCGATCCTTACGATCGCTTCAGCGTAACGGCTGACCCGATGGATCGCGGCGCCTACAAAGCCACCACCCTGCGCAACATCAGGCTCACCGGCCCTTATATGCACGACGGGCGGTTTGAAACACTTGAGGAAGTCATCAATTTTTATTCGCATCATCTTGTCAATACTCCGGTCATCGACCCTTTGATGCACCATGTAGCCAATGACGGCGTCCAACTTACTCCGCCCGAAAAAGCCGATCTGATCGCTTTTATAAAAACGCTGCACGACGAGGATTTTATCAACAATCCGGCATTTGGGAAACCGGAAGAGGAGAAGTGAACCGCTTTTTGAGGATGTGGGGATGTGAGGATGTGATGATTTGAGGATGTGATGATTTGGGATTTGGAACTTGGAATTTATTAGCTCAAGTTCCAAAAAACAATAAAACAAGCTCCAAATAAATCTCAATAATCAAATTTCAATAACCAAACGGCTCCGTGGTTTGAGTTTTGGAATTTGGAATTTATTTGTGATTTGGAATTTGGAACTTGGAATTTATT
>SABY01000289.1 GCA_009928785.1 Clostridia bacterium
CTTGTAAGTATCATGTGGTTTGGTGTCCCAAATATCGGCGTAAAGTCCTTGTGGACGAAGTAGCGGTTCGCCTGAAGGAGTTGATTTTGCAAGAAGCGATAGCTTTAAACGCCGAAATAATTGAAATGGAAATCATGCCCGATCATGTACATTTGCTGATTGAAGTAGACCCTCAATTTGGAATCCACCGTGCCATTAAGCAAATAAAAGGTAAAACCTCTTTTTCTTTGCGTAAAGAATTTAAGTCATTAACTACGCGGCTTCCCTCGCTATGGACAAATAGCTATTTTGTATCAACTGTTGGTGGTGCGCCACTTTCTGCTATAAAACAATATATTGAAAATCAAAAAGTCTCTGAACGAAAGAAGGTGCAATAGTGGAGTATTCGTACAAGTTCCGGCTGTATCCAACTGCGATGCAAGAAACGATTATACAGCGCACATTTGGTTGCAGCCGATTTGTATACAACCACTATCTTTCTGTGCGGAAGGAAGCGTACGCCGAGAATAAAGAAACTATGAACTACTACGCCTGTGCAAAAGATATGACAAAGTTAAAAAGTTCCTTGTCATGGCTTTCGGAAGTAGATGCTACCGCCTTACAATCTAGTATCCGTGATTTAGATACCGCGTTTCAAAATTTCTTTCGTCGCGTTAAGCGTGGAGAAAAGCCTGGCTATCCGCATTTTAAAAGCAAACATGATCGTCGTAAATCATATAAGTCAAAATGCGTCGGCACGAATATTAAGATTGCTGGCGGTAAAATTCAGCTTCCAAAGCTGGGATTTGTAGAATGCCGCATTTCTAAGTTGGTACAGGGCCGCATCCTATCTGCTACGGTGTCGCAAAACCCATCGGGAAAGTACTTTGTATCGCTTTGCTGTACTGATGTTGAGATTGCTCCGCTGGCGTCAACTGGCTCATCAATAGGAATTGACCTTGGCATCAAAGACTTTGCTGTAACCTCTGATGGCCAGATTTTTAAAAACCATAAGTACCTTTCTAAAAGCGAAAAGAAACTCGCTAAGCTTCAGCGTGAGCTGTCCCGAAAGTCAAAGGGCAGCAAAAATCGTGAGCAAGCGAGAATCAAAGTTGCCCGTTGCCACGAGAAGATAGCCAATCAGCGTAATGATGCGCTACATAAACTATCAACGCAGCTTGTGAAAAACTACGATTTGATTTCACTAGAATCTTTAGCTCCATCAAATATGGTGAAAAATCACAAGTTGGCTAAAAGCATTTCTGATGCATCTTGGGCTGAATTCGTAAGACAGCTATCGTACAAAGCAAACTGGTACGGGAAGGTCGTCGTTCAGGTCGATGCGTTCTACCCATCAAGCCAACTTTGTTCCTGCTGTGGATACAAAAATCCACAAACAAAAAGCTTGGCGGTCAGATCGTGGATATGCCCTGGTTGTGGCGCTCTTCATAACAGAGACGAAAACGCAGCCACGAACATTTTAAATGAAGGTTTGCGGCGATTGTCCGCATAAATAAAACATGGTACGGCGGGACACGCCGAAACCTAACGCCTCTGGACACTATGTAAGTCGGCTTTAGTCGCAACAGTGGTTGAAAGAGGAATCCCCCGCCTTTAGTCGTGGGGAGCTGTCAA
>SABY01000025.1 GCA_009928785.1 Clostridia bacterium
CACTTCAGTATCTTTCAATGAACTCCTCATAGCATGCTATTTATTTGGGCTAAAGCCCGCTGAAATACTTTGGCATTTTTACCCCCGGCCTAAAGACCGTGGTTAGTGAACAACCTGGCCACAAATTTTTATATCAGAGCCAGATTTATTTGTAGCTGTTTACTCCGACTCCTGGCGGATGTTTTATTGATTTTTGGAGTTTGTGCTTAGAAATCCCAAATTCCACATCACCACATCAACACATCAACAAATCAACACATCACCACATCGCCACATCAAAACCCCGAAAGTTTCATCATCACAAAGTGTATCTCATTATTTGTATAATTTTGAACGAAATATTTAAAACAAAAAGTTTGAAACGCAGCAACGAACCTACTGGCAATTCCAAGCCATCATCACCGGAGAAAAAAACAACTCCCGGCCGCAGCAAAAAGCTGAAAAGGTCACTGCTTTATACCTTTGCAGCAGGTGCATTTTTGTTTTTCGTTGTTATCCCGTTGCTGCTCAGCGTCTATGCCGACCGCATTATTGGCGAAACGGCACGGCAGGTGGTTCAGTCGAAAACCAACGGGCAATACACTATCAGCTATTCTGAAATCAGCCTCAATGCTTTCCGGCGCGAAATTGTGATTGAGGATTTTTTGCTGATACCTGATACTGCTTACCACGGACAAGCAGGAGTAGCCGATACCACCATCACACACCTGCGCGTACCGCACCTGCATATAAAAGGCGCCGGGATGCTGCAGGCAATCTGGAACGGGGAGCTTGTGATAGAAGATATTTTGATAGCATCCCCAACGTTTGAGCTTACCACCACCAGCAGCGATTTTGCTGACAGTGACGATGCACAAACTGTACCCACCGACAGCACTTCAATCCGATACCTGTATCGTTTTATCGAGGATTATCTGGATTTGCTGCGGGTAGAGAAATTCAGTCTTGAAAATGCCTCCTTCAAAATTCTACATTCGCGTGGCGATGTTCGCGACACAATAGCCGTAGAGAATGTTTCTATTCAAATTCATAATTTCCATCTGGATGCCCAGGCTTACACCAAAAAGGAGCGTTTGTTTTTTTCTGACTCCGTCAGGCTAAAGCTCGAAGAAGGTTTGTTTAGCTATCGCAGCAAATTCCACCAGATCGAATTTGGGCAGCTCGACATTTCGTCGGTTGCGGGTACTGTAGCCATCGAGGATATTCACATCCGGCGCGATACTGCAACGATGGGAAGTAATAGGCAAAGCTGGCTGGACTTGAACATTCCGCGTGTTACGCTCACAGGATTTCATTTTAACGTAGTGCCGGGAGAAGCGCTATTTCTTGAGGAGATTAGGATAGAACGCCCGGACATCATCTTTAATCCTCCTGCCGGGCAGGCTGATAAAAATATCGATCGCGATACGATTGCAATTAATCTTTATCAGCAAATCACAGCCTATTTTAAGCCGCTGGAAGTTATGCGTGTGCACATCGACAGGGGGCGTCTGCGGCTGCCTTCGTATCTGGCCGGAAGCCGCGAGCCAATTCTGATGCCCCAATTTAGCCTTACGCTGCACCATCTGCTGATGGATTCGGCAAGCTATGAGCAGCGCAGCCGCTTTTTCTTTATCGACGATGTGGAGCTTACCACCGCAGCACAAAGCCTTACCCTCGCCGGATCGAATCTGCAAATCAGCTACACCCGGCTCAATCTCGACACCCGAACCAATACCCTCGCCATCGATTCGCTTTCGGCATCGCTCCCCAAAAAATACGGCAGCGGCGCCTTTGAGCTAAAGTTGCCTTATCTTGCTATCGAAAGCCACGATTTGAAATCCGACTTTATCAATCGCTGGCTTAGCCTTAAAGAAATCCTGCTACAGCAGCCCGACCTGCACCTGATAGCCGGCCCGGGAAAAATGACTGCCACCAACATAAATATTTATAGGCTTTTCCCAGTGATAGCGCCATATCTGAACTTTATCGAATCCGATGTTTTGAAAATCACAGATGCCACGATTGAATACACCGACTTGGCCGGACGCATAGAGCAAATATCGGCAGCGCCGGCACAACTTACCATGACAGGCTTCAGACTGGATGAAAAGGCACACCTCCGGCAGCAGATTTTTTATTCGGACGGCATCAGCATACAGCTCGAACGTTTGCTCATAACTCTGCCCGGTATAAACCAGCGACTGCAAGCACAAAGCCTCTCGCTCGATACACGAAGCAAGCAGGCAATGATGACCGGAATTGTTTTTGATACCCTCAACAAAGTACCGCCACTTTCCGTATCGCCACTGATGGTGCTGCTTTCGGGCAACGATATAAAATTATCCGGCACCGACTTTCTGGCGCTGTATCGCGGAGAAGGGCTTTTTGCCGATTCGCTAATCATCGATGCGCCATCATTAGAAATTCTGGGCAAACCCATGGGACATCCTTCGGTTGACACAACCAAAAAAGCCTACATCGACTTTTTGATTCATAAAATCAAAATCCACAAAGGCCGCTTTCAATACAAAGGAAATACGGCTTCCGCCAATACAGTCACCGCCAAATCTTTTGATTTGGAAATCGACGACTTCCGTCCCGGTGGCAGCGACACGTTGCAACCCTTCGACGCGGCGGCCATAGTTGCCGATATAAGTAATCTTACAGTGGTGATGCCCGACAGCATTCATCTCTTTAAGCTTGGCACTTTGCACCTTTCTTCAACCGACTCGGTACTAACCACGCGGAATGTCACATTTCAGCCAAAAACCCTCATGGATATCCGGTATGATAATATGTTTCAGATTGATGTAAGCGATGCTAGAATTGAAGGGTTGCAGTTGATGAATCTTTACCACAGGCAACGACTTGCCGCCACTTTGGCAACCATACACAATCCCGGCATACGGGTGGTAACCTCCGGAAAAAAAGAGCAACCCGGGAGTTTTAAAGATTTCTCGACAGATATTATCAAAAAGAAAATACTCTCGGTTTTCAGTTCGCTACAGCTTGATAGCCTGGAGATTTTGCATGCTAATATGGAAATATTTGGGGGCACCCGTATGAATAGCCGCGATATCAAAATCAGCAACGCCCGTCTATCCATCAGGGATTTTATCATTACACCACAAACACGCCAACGAACCGACAATCTGTTCTATGCTGCCGATGTAAGTCTGGCGGTGGATGGCGATTTTAGAATTTATACCGACAAGAATAAACGTCTGATCGGCAGCAAACTGTCACTTTCTACCGCCGACAACTCTTTGGACATGGGCAGTTTTATTTATTCTATTTACAATGATGCTGATCTAAACTTCGGAAGCATGCAGGTTTCGGGGCTTAACTATTACGGCCTGATTGTAAATAAAACGTTAGAAGCCAAAACTATCCGCATCAAAAATCCTGATTTGTACATTGATCTCCCTGCACCTGGCGATACCTCCGTAAAGATTCACCGCGATTCGTTGGATCTTTATCAGCACATCCGCAACCATCTTAAAAGTGTAATTGTTGGCGATATTAATATCAGCGATGCGCGGCTTAAAATTAGAAATCAGCGGCGCGAAGAGGGTGCAGCTTTTGTTTTTAAGAAAATCAATCTTGATCTTGACCGGCTACTCATCGATTCGACAACGCGCGCCTTCGACAACAAGTTCATGTACTTCGACGATATGAAACTTACGGTTTGGGATTTCAGGGAACTCACAGCCGATAGTCTTTATAATTACGGTGCGGCAGCAATAAGCTATTCCAGCCGGCAGCAACAGTTGCAGGTCGATTCGGGGTATTTGCAACCCACCCTGACGGATAGTGTATTTGCCGCCAAAATGGGTGTGCAAACAGATCGGTTGGATGTGGTTTTCGATAAATTGGACTGTTCGGATGTCGATCTCACCCAACTCATTTTCGACAATACGCTCCATATTGGCACAGCAGAACTTACAGCACTAAGGGGCGACGACTACAGAAGCAAGGCATACCCACTGCATGAAAATCATTTCCCAAAGATGCCCGTAACAGCGTTGCACGATATGAAAATAAATTTGTTGGTAGAAAATTTTATTGCCGGCAATTCCATGTTTACCTACCGCGAATATGTGCCACCTGCCCGCCAGCCGGGAAGCATATTTTTGAACGATATCAGCGTTACTGCCCGCAACATTACCAACATGCCCGAGTTGATTGCACACGACTCGATCATGCGCGTTTACGCTACTGCCCTGCTGATGAATGAAGGTAAATTAATCCTCAATCTCGATTTTAACCTCAAATCCGATAACGATCTTTGGAGTGCAACCGGAGTCATCAACAGCTTCGACCTGACACTGCTGAATCCCTTGCTCGAACACATCGCTTTTGTAAGAATAAGACAAGGCTACAATGAAATGGTGAATTTTCATTTTGATGCAGATAATGAATTGGCCACCGGTGAAATGAAATTTAGGTACAACAACCTGCAAATACGGCTCATCAACAAAGAAACCTTTACCGACGAAGGCTTCGAGGAATCATTGATTTCGTTTATTGCCAACACCTTTGTGGTACGGCGCAGCAATCCGTTGAAACTTTTTAGCTTTCGCAATGGCGAGATGTATTTCCGCAGAGACATCAATCGATCCTTCTTTAATTATCTGGTAAAAACCACCCTAAGCGGCGTTAATAATACCATACGCGGCGGCAGCGAAGAACGCAAAGAAAAACGGCAAAAAGAACGGCTGGAAAAACAATTGATTCGGGAAGGAAAACTCGACGAGGACGCGCTTAAGAAATTGCAGTAACCAGTCCGCAGGAGGCAGTTCTCAGTCCTCAGTTCTCAGTCCTCAGTCCGCAGTTCTCAGTCCGCAGTTCTCAGTCCTCAGTTCTCAGTCCGAAGGAGGAAGTCCTCAGTTCTCAGTACGCAGCCATCAGTATGCAGGAGGTTTACAGATCAGGGATTCTAAAATTCATCGAGATTTTATTTCAGCGCCACATGATTTAACATTTGGCGAAAGCCTTGAATTAATTTCCCAACCCTGAAAACAAATCTTCCTGGTAGTTGGCACTGCGGGCGATAAGCTCTTTGGAGTTGTTGCGCGCAGAGTTGAGCAAAGTGGAAACTGGATATAACTCCATTGCGCCGGCATCAAAAGGCTGAAGCAATGCAAGAAGCGCATCTTTTTTTAAATCGGAAAGCCACAAATGCTCGGCTTCAGGCGGCAAGATCACCGGCATGCGGTTGTGCAATCCTGCCACCAATTCGTTAGCCACGGTGGTGACAATGGAAAATGATTGTAGCAGCTCACCCGCTGGGTTTTTCCATTGCTCCCAGATACCGGCCATAGAAAAGAGTGGTTGGTTTTTGATGCTGATGCGATAGGGAATTTTTGTCTTGCCGCCGGCGGCCTTTTTCCATTCATAGAAAGCATCGGCGGGAACCAGACAGCGCCGGTTTTTGAAGGCGTTTCTGAATGAGGGTTTTGTATCCAGCGACTCCGCCCGCGCATTGATGAGTTTGTTGCCGATGGAAGCATCTTTGGCCCAGAACGGCACCAGCCCCCACCGGAACAGCGACAATTGACGGGGAGTTTCATTGGAAATTACCGGCAGCAACTGCGTGGGCGCAGCGTTGTAATTCGCCGTTACATCAGCCGGATTTGCCATAATGTTATAATGCTCATTAACGATCTTCAGGTCGGGCGCAAACGAATATCTACCGCACATGTGTTAATATTTGTAATTGGTGGCAATAATGAACAAGGATAAGAAGCGTTTGTTAGAATCCCGTTTCTGGCTACTTTTGCAAACGCTTATTTTCAGCAGGTTTTGGCGGGTATTAATATTTGTCATTCACATCTTAGTACCTAAAAACCCATTGCTTTTATTACGAAATAATAATTCATACATCATAAATTCAAGAAGACCACGAATGAATAATTTAGTTGTTGACGAAAGTTTAAAATACAAAGTAAAAGACCTTTCACTGGCCGAATGGGGCAGGAAAGAGATAGAGATTGCCGAGAAAGAGATGCCCGGCCTGATGGCCATCCGGCACAAATTTTCGCAGGAGAAACCGCTGCGCGATGTTCGCATCACCGGGTCGCTACACATGACCGTGCAAACTGCCGTACTCATCGAAACGCTTATTGAGCTTGGCGCTGATGTGCGTTGGGCCAGTTGTAATATTTTTTCTACACAGGATCATGCTGCTGCAGCCATTGCCGCCAGCGGCGTACCGGTATTTGCGTGGAAAGGTGAAACCCTCGAAGAGTATTGGTGGTGTACCAGCCAGGCGCTATCATTCCCTGGCGGCCACGGGCCACAGCTTATAGTGGACGATGGCGGCGACGCTACTTTGCTCATCCACAAAGGAAAAGCTATCGAAGACAATCCCGACTTGCTCAAAAAAGCCGGCACAAACAACGAAGAGCGCGCCATCATGAATTTGCTGCAACGCATCTATGTGGAAGACCCACAGCGTTGGACACGCGCTGCCAAAGAGTGGAGAGGTGTTTCGGAAGAAACTACCACCGGCGTGCATCGCTTATATCAGATGAAAGAACGCGGCGAGTTGCTCGTCCCGGCCATCAACGTAAACGACTCGGTAACAAAATCGAAATTCGACAACCTATACGGCTGCCGCGAATCGCTGGCCGATGGCATCAAACGCGCCACCGACGTGATGATTGCCGGCAAGGTAGTAGTTGTGCTGGGCTACGGCGACGTGGGCAAAGGCTCCGCCAAGTCGATGCGTGCCTATGGCGCACGCGTGCTCGTTACCGAAATCGATCCTATCTGTGCGCTGCAGGCGGCTATGGAAGGTTTTGAAGTTACCACCATCGACGAAGCCCTCAAAGAAGGTCAGATTTACGTAACCGCCTCCGGAAACAAAGACGTGCTTACACTGCATCATCTCAAACACATGAAAGATGAAGCCATCGTGTGCAACATTGGCCATTTCGATAACGAGATACAGGTTGAAAAGCTGGAAGAAGACCCAACCATAACAAAAGAAACCATCAAGCCGCAGGTAGATCGGTACCGTATGGAAAACGGCAACTCCATTTATTTGCTGGCAGAAGGTCGCCTGGTGAATCTGGGCTGCGCCACCGGTCATCCTTCGTTTGTGATGAGCAATTCATTTACCAACCAAACCCTGGCGCAGATTGATCTGTGGAAAAACAAAGACAACTACGAAATAGATGTTTACCGTTTGCCCAAGTACCTCGACGAAGAGGTGGCGCGTTTGCACCTGGAGCAACTTGGCGTAAAACTTACGAAACTTACAAAAGAACAATCCGAATACCTGGGAATCCCTGTGGAAGGCCCATACAAGCCCGATCATTACAGGTATTAATAGTTCAATCATTTTTTGATTAAAGCTATATTTTTTTGATATTAAAACTGAAAACCCTGCCTTGTGGCGGGGTTTTTTGTTTCCTGCGGTGGTTGTCCCATCAGTTGTAACCTCGTCCAAACACCGGCGGACAAATTTTAAAAATTCCAAAAATCAATAAAACATCCGCCAGGAGTCGGAGTAAACAGTTCCAAATAAACTCCAAAAGAAACAAAAATCAAAAACCCAAACTGCCCCGGGGTTTGAAATTTGAGATTTGGAACTTATTTGTTATTTGAGTTTTGTGATTTGGAGCTTCCACTTGATGATTGTGGATCGTTTTACGGGAACCATTTTTTTGTTTTTTAATTACATGAGTAAGCAGGCAAGATTTAAAGCACAAATTCCAAAAAGTTATCGCGCGTAATGCATTGGTAATTATTACCATAATGCTCCACCCAGCTTTTGGGAGGCTCCAATTTGGCTTTGCTGTATTTTATTTCAAAAGCTGAGAGCTGCTCGCCCTTCTTCTCAATGTAATCCAGTTCCACGCCGTGGTAGGTGCGCCAGAAATAGCTTTCGACGTAGCGCCTTTCGTACAACACCTTTTTTCGGCGTTCTGCAATCACAAAATTCTCCCACAGCGCCCCGACGTCGTTTCTTAGTATTAGTGTTTTAAAATTATCAATCAGCACATTGCGTATTCCGGTATCGTAAAAATAAAACTTCTGCGACTTGCTTATTTCATTGCGTTGGTTGGTACTAAAGGCGTTAAGCCTGAAAATGATCAACGACTGTTGCAACAGATGGAGGTAACGCTCAACGGTTTGTCGGTTGAGACCTAATTTTTGGCACAACTCGTTGATGCTCACCTGCGAGCCAATTTGGTACGCCAGCAGTTGGAGCAGCTCCCTGATCTTCATCGGGAATTTAATGTTTTCCAGCTCCAGGATATCTTTGTACATCAGCGACTCGGAAATTTCCCGGAGATAATCCTCCTTTTGGCGCAAATTTTCATAGGTAATCACCTCGGGATATTGGCCGTAGATCAAAAGTTTTTCCAATTGATCCATCAGCTCAAACGCATTAAACTGCCCGGAAAGTTCTTTCATCGAAATGGGCAACAACGTGAAAACAATTTTTCTTCCGGTGAGCGGTTCGGTAATTCGTTCGGAGAGCAAAAATGAAGATGAACCCGTGACCAGGATTTTTAACTCCGGAATCTCGTCGTGAAGAATTTTTAGATTAAGACCGATTTCCGGAACCCTTTGGCCTTCATCTATAAAAAGAAGCTCGTAACCAGAAACAAGCATTTTAAGTTTGGTAAGATCACGGCTCGACAATACATCAATATACTTAATCTGATCGGCATTAATCTTCAACGTTTTCAGCCCTGCTTGCGCGATTATCTCATTTGATAAAGTAGTCTTGCCTGCCTGGCGCGGTCCATAAACAATGATGACTTTCCCTGACGTAATCAGATCCTGCGCAATCTGTGTCTTGATTTCTCTTTCTATTTTCATCGTAATAATTTGAAGACAAAAGTAGAAAATTTACGGTTGACCATAAAATTTAGGCCTAATATTTACGGTCAACCGTAAGAATTTGGGTTCTTCGTCTTTATCAAATGATGAATTTTCTCTCAAGCCACTGGTAGTAAAGCCCTTCATTCTGTCGGCTGGTTGGTTTAAAAATTATAGCTTTGTGGGCAGTAAATGAGTTTTTTATAAAATCACAATTATTTGAGCGCCGATGAAAGTATTAATTGTTTTTAACAGAGAACCTTACGACAATACCGATGTAACCTGGAATGGCCTTAGGCTCGCCGAAACTCTCCGGAAAAAAGGACACGAGGTCCGGATTTTTCTTATGAACGATTCGGTGGACATGGCGCGTGATGTTTGCAAACCTCCCGAAGGATACGATCAGGATTTGTCGAAAATGCTGCGCGACCTGATTTCGCAGAATGTAGTGGTAAAAGTATGCGGAACCTGCATGTCGCGCTGTGGAATTTATAAAAACCATCCCTACTTTGAAGGCGCCGAAAAATCGACAATGGCAGCATTGGCCGACTGGGTGATCGACAGCGACAAAATTGTAACGTTTTGATGAGGAGCCATCCTTTTTCTTTATCAAAAAAACTAATACAATGAAAAAGAAAATGGTTTTTAAAATAATAGCTTTCCGATGATTCCTTATGCTAATCTGCTGGCTTCTTAATTCTTTAAATTGTTTGATTATAGAAAGATGAATTGGAAAGCTCAGACGGTTTGTGTTAAGCGAAACAACATTTTTGTCGCTTTTCTTGTTAATTGATTAGATTTGCAAAGTATGAAAACGACATTGAATAAAGAACAAAAATTGAAATTTTCAGATAAAATAAGCCTGAAGAGCTATTGGAATGACTCCATGATTCAAGACTACTACTCTGATTATTACAACAGTTTGTCACCTAAAGAGCTTGATAGAGAATTTAACGAAGATATCACCGCTTTAACCAAACATCTCAATAAAATTCCTGAATCGCAACGAAAGGCTTTTATTGAAATACTTTCACGATATTTTGAGATCTATTTTGAGAATAAGATTGAAAAAGAAATCAATGATTCATTGTTTAAAATCTTAAATGGTTAATGTCTAAAGAAAATCCTGACAAAGAAGAAGGTTTGAATAAACCCAGCGAACCACTTAGTGGAAACTCCTCTGAAGAAATTATTCCTGAAGAAATTTTAGATGCCATACCAGAGGAAGATCGTGGACGAGTGGCTGGTATTATTAGGCAAACAATGATTGCGAGCGTTATGAAACGCAGCAATCCAATTGCTGAAAAAATAACTCCGGAGCATATTTCTCAAATTATCGCCAGATCTGACGATCAAGACAAGCGTGATAGAGATGAAAGAAAAGGAGAGCGAAATTATAATTTATTACTAGTGGTCATCGCATTGCTATTTACTGCATTTCTCATAATATTTCTTCAAAATAATGAGGATTTATTAGTTAAGATAGTAATAGGAATCATTTCTTTTATTGGCGGTTTTGGTTTTGGACAATCCCGTCAAAAGAAATGATTTTTTGCCTGGCATTGTAGCAATTCCTCATCTTAAAATGCTTATCGCGAAAACATGAAATCTCCAACCCTGGTTTTTCTTTTCGCTTTTTTTATTTTAGGATTTTCAAAAAATCATGCGGTAAAAGCCCAGGATAGTGCCCTGCCATTTGTAAATTTATTCGATTCAGCCACCAATCCCGGAGTGGCCTGCTACCGGATACCAGCCATAGTAACTGCCCCCAACGGAGATGTGGTGGTGGCTATCGACGAGCGGGTGCCGTCATGTGGCGACCTCAAATGGAACAACAACATAAACATCGTGATGCGACGCAGCCACGACAATGGAAAAACTTGGTCGGAGATTGAAACAATTGTAGATTATCCCGAAGGACAATCGGCCTCCGACCCTTCCTTTATTTTGGATGAAACCACCAATGCGTTGTTCCTGTTTTTCAATTTTATGGATTTAGAAAATGAAAAAGACGTCTATCATTTTCGGGTTTCGCAAAGCCGCGATAATGGAAAAACCTGGAGCGAACCTGTTGACATTACTTCCCAAATCTCAAAACCCGAATGGCACAACAATTTTAAGTTTATCACCTCAGGGAGGGGCATCCAAACCCGTTCGGGAAAGTTGCTGCATACGCTTGTGAATCTCGAAAACGGGCTTCATGTTTTTGATAGCGACGATCATGGCCAAAGCTGGCACCTCATCAACAATCCAATCGTGCCGGGCGATGAATCCAAGATTGTTGAATTGGCCGATGGCACCTGGATGATCAATAGCCGTGTAAATGGTGCCGGAATTCGCTACGTTCATACTTCCAAAGACTGGGGCACTACCTGGCACACAGCACCTGATTCTGCACTTATCGATCCGGGCTGCAATGCAAGCATCATCAGATACACCAGCACCGATGAGGGCGCCGACAAAAACAGGCTGCTGTTTGCAAATGCAAAATCCACCGACAACCGCATAAACATGACCGTGAGAATCAGCTACGACGAAGGCAAGACCTGGACAGCAGGTAAAACCATTTATGAAGCGGGTTCGGCTTACTCTTCCATGACTGTTCTTGCTAATGGTGATATTGGCTTATTCTTCGAAAAAGACAATTACCAGCAAAATACTTTTGTACGTATTTCGCTGGAATGGCTTACCGATGGTAAGGATAGATACAACGCCGGGCAGGAACATTAGAAAGTTATAAAGTAAATCTCTGCCAGATACCAACGATGGCTTGTTCAGGACTTCTCTCGTAATGGTAATATGAGCGAAAAAATGAAAGCATTTTTTTCTACTCCGATCACCTCCCCTATACCTCGATTATCTTAAAAAACTCCGGTTTAACAAGTCTTTACAACATCTCAGTACTTATTGGTTTTCAGACTGGTAAACTGTACTTTTGCAAAGTTGGTTTCTTTAAAGTAAAACGATGAGTTTAACGATCGAAAACATACTATTAGTTGGCTCCTTATTACTATTTGTGAGCATCATTGCCGGCAAAACTTCCTATCGCTTTGGCGTCCCAACTTTATTACTCTTTCTGTTTGAAGGACAAACTCCGCTCATTGTTTTGCCTTAGGACGTGCATATCACCAAAAGACAAAAAATATTATTAATAAAAAAATTATGAAAATGGAAAATGTAATTGAAATCCCTGAAGCAATTAGTCTGCGAACTGAATTTAAACGCAAGTTTGGCTTTTGGGAACTGTATCGCTCGTTTGTATTTGCTACGGGCGCGGTGTCGAAGATGATCGGTAACAAGAAAACCAATTTGATCGACAAGCACTTTGTGGAGCGGCTGCAACTGGCAGTAACCGAAGTAAACGGATGTGCCGCCTGCTCCTACCAACACACCAAAATGGCCTTGAGTCAGGGCATGACCAACGAGGAAATAACCAGTTTTTTGAGCGGTGGCGATAACTTTATCAAGCCCGAAGAGGCCAAAGCCATCATGTTTGCCCAGCATTTTGCCGATTCGAGAGGATGCCCAAGAGAATACGCTTTCGATGCCATTATAAACGAATATGGCGAAAAAGAAGCCGAAATTATCCTGTCGGCCTGCCAGGTAATGATTGCCGGAAACATGTACGGAATTCCATTGAGTGCGTTTCAGAGCAGGCTCAAAGGCCGGCCCTACAAAGACAGCACGGTGTTTTACGAATTGGGGATGGAAACAGGCGGATTTCTTGTGCTGCCCATTGCCATTCTTCACGGGCTACTCCGGCGCTTTCTTGGCTTTACCAACAAACGTTTCGACACCTCCCCGCCGGAAGAGGAAGATGGTGTGTAGTGATTTCTTAAAAGTGCAGTAAAGTGCACTATTCGGTTGTAATGATCAAATAATTTCCATTTTTGAATCAAATAGAGCGATAAAATGCACTTTCAGGAATTGATAAAAACCATTAAAGAGCGGAGAGAAGCGCTGCTGGTAGATTGAAGGTTACCCCGAATAGAAAAGCTATAAGCGAGCAAATAGCCATTGTTCCCGATTTTAAATTTATAAACGAATACATTTTGAAGATCGCTTTTTATCTTTTCTCCACTTTCCGGATTTGCAGCAATTCTCCGGATTGCCTCATCCTATTGAAGTTTTTGCTGAGGGGATAGCTTTTTAACGCTTTTTCTGAAAATTCCAGATTGTCAAATTATCATGATTGATTACCGAACTTGTATTCCGTTGCATCGCCCCGGTTCAATTTGCGCTGGCATTCTTTCCGTCGGCTGACGAAGGAGTTAGAGGGGGTCTCAGAAAGTGGCCAATATAACCAAAGCGGATGAAACGCACTTAAATAGTTACCAAAAATATTAACTTCATTGCAAAATGCAACCACCAAATCTTAACCTATAAAGTTTTAATGTTTTTTAATCTTAAATCGGATAATATTATCCGAATTAAAAAAGTTTATCTATCTTTGCCCCATCAATTCATTTAGAAAAACGAAAAAAGTATGTTTTCCAGAGCTTGTGAATACGGCATAAAAGCGACAATTTACATTGCCATGCAATCCAAAGAGGCCCGGCGGGTAAGTTTGAAAGACATCGCCAGCGCATCCAACGCGCCGGAAGCCTTCACGGCTAAGATTTTACAAATTCTGGTAAAGGCAAACATTATCGATTCGGTGCGTGGCGCTGGCGGTGGATTTGAAATTGATGCTGCAAAGTTGAATACCCTCAAACTAAGCCAGATTGTTTCGGCCATCGATGGCGACGAAATCTACAAGGGATGCGGCCTGGGGTTGCAGGAATGTTCTGAAACACAGCCATGCCCGGTGCACCATAAATTTGCAAAGATCAGAAACGATTTGCGATTGATGCTCGAAACCACTACAATGGTCGAATTGGCGGAGGGAGCCAGCAAAGGAGAAACCTATTTAAAACGAGAAAAAACACAATGATAACCCGGGCAAAATATCCTTTTGCGCTGATGGCCGCGTTCCTGTGGATAGGGTTTGTGGGTGCCATCAGTTTTATGGAGGCATGGCTGAAATTCCGGGCGCCCGGCCTTACGCTGCCTGTCGCGCTCGAAATCGGCCGGCTGGTTTTTGGTGCGCTCAACATAGTGGAATGGGTGTTCGCGATCCTAATTTTGGCAAATATTGTTTTCGATAAACACTGCACAATGAAGCGGGATTTGTTGTGGATTGGCATTCCGGTTTTGATGCTGTTATTACAAACTATTTGGTTGTTGCCTGCTTTGGGTGTCCGCACCGACCTGCAAATACAGGGAGGAGCAGTCGGGCCATCTTATCAGCACTTTTATTATGTAGGCATGGAGATGGTAAAGGTTGTATTCCTGTTCATTTTTGGTTTTAAACTTTTTAAATATTGAATCTGTTAACTATAAATAAATTAAAAAGATATGAGCGATATTAAAGAAAAAACAATTGGAGAAATAGTTGCCGACGATTACCGTGCAGCAGCAGTTTTTGAATCCTATGGCATCGATTTTTGCTGTGGTGGCAATATAACCGTGGAAGAGGCCTGCCAGCAAAAGTCGGTAAATACGAATGAGGTTGCCGATAAACTGGCCGCGATTCTCAACAACCAGCAAGGCACCTCGGTGGATTTCAAATCGTGGCCGCTCGACTTGCTGGCCGATTACATACAGAAAAAGCACCACCGCTATGTCGAAGAAAAAACCCCAATCCTGAAGCAGTACCTGGCAAAGGTATGTATGGCACATGGCGACGGGCATCCGGAGTTATTTAAAATAAAAGAGGAATTTGATGCTTCCGCCGGCCAGTTGGCCATGCACATGAAAAAGGAGGAGCTGTTGCTTTTCCCTTTTATCCGAAAAATGGTTCAGGCCAAATCAAGCAGACAACCGCTGCCGCAGGCTCCTTTCGGTAATGTAGAAAACCCCATTCAAAACATGATTCATGAGCATGATACAGAAGGCGACCGGTTTAAAAAAATCTCGGCGCTGAGCGATAATTACAGCGTTCCGGCCGATGGCTGCAATACGTACATGATTACCTATGCGATGCTGAAGGAATTTGAAGATGATCTGCACCTGCACATTCATCTCGAAAATAATATCCTATTCCCCAAAGCTATCGAACTTGAAAAAGAATTTATCGAAAACTAATTTTAAAACTTTAATAAAATGGCAATTAAAAAAGTATGGATCGAAGAGGGCTGTACAGCCTGTGGGCTTTGCGAGAGCATCTGCCCCGAAGTATTTGTGGTAGAAGACGAAGCCACAGTAATTGATGGTGTCGATTTCAGCCAGTACGAATCTGAAATCATCGATTCCGCCGAAAGCTGCCCGGTAGAGGTCATCAAATATGACGAAAAACCTGATTAATATGGAAAAGTATATTTTAAAAGTGAAATCAGTGGGACATGTAACCCACGATGTGTTAAGCATCGTAACGGAAAAACCTCCGGACTTCAAATTCAATCCGGGGCAGGCAACCGAAGTCGCCATTAACAAAGGGGCATGGGTAAACCAGGCAAGACCATTTACCTTCACCAGCCTCCCCGACGACGACCACCTGGAATTTACCATTAAAACTTACCCCGACCACAACGGTGTAACCAACAAGCTGCTCGACTTAATGCCTGACGATGAACTGATCATCAGCGAATCGTGGGGCACTATTGGTTACAAAGGCGAAGGTACATTCATTGCCGGCGGGGCGGGGGTTACGCCTTTTATCTCCATTTTCCGGCATCTGCATTCCAAAAATAAAATTGGAAACAACAAACTCATTTTTGCCAACAAGCGAAAATCGGACATCATCCATATCGATGAATTTGAAGAAATGTTGGGCAAAAACTTCGTCAATATTCTCTCCGACGAAGAAACCAATGAATATGCTCACGGCTACATTTCAGAAGATTTTTTGAAAAAAAACATCCCAAACCATAACGGCTACATCTATTTGTGCGGCCCCGAGGTGATGATGGACATCGTCGAAAAGCAGTTGGCTAACATGGGTATCAAAAAAGAATTGGTTGTAAAAGAGGAATTTTAAAAATAAAATATTTAACAAAAAACCACCATGGGAAAGGACATTTTTCAGATTAAGAAACCTTTGAAGATCGGGGAGAAAAGCTATACCTATTACAGCCTCGCCGAATTGCAAAAGCAAGGCTACGATATCGACAAGTTGCCCTTTTCCATCCGGATTTTGCTGGAAAATGCACTGCGCAATTATGATGATTTTGCGGTAACGCGCGAAAACATCGAGACGCTCTTGCACTGGCAGCCGCAGGCCATCGACAAGGATATCCCGTTTAAGCCCGCCCGCGTTTTGATGCAGGATTTTACGGGAGTTCCCGCCGTGGTCGATATTGCGGCACTTCGGGCCGAGGCAGCCCGCAAAGGCAAAGACCCCACAATCATCAACCCGCTCATACCCGTTGATCTGGTGATAGACCACTCGGTGCAGGTGGATTATTTTGGTACAGAATACGCCTACCAACGCAACATCAACGAAGAGTACAGGCGCAACCAGGAGCGCTACCAGTTTCTGAAGTGGGCGCAAAACTCGTTTGATAATTTTAGCGTGGTACCGCCGGGAATGGGAATTTGCCATCAGGTAAACCTCGAATATCTTTCAAAAGGCGTTATCGAACGAAACGGGGAAGTTTTTCCGGATACGCTGGTTGGAACCGACAGCCATACCCCAATGGTCAATGGCATTGGCGTGGTGGCCTGGGGTGTGGGCGGTATCGAAGCGGAAGCAGCCATTTTGGGGCAGCCGCTTTATTTTATAATGCCCGAAGTGATCGGGCTGAAGCTTACCGGCAAACTTCCACTGGGTTCCACGGCTACCGATTTGGTTCTCACCATTGCCAATATGCTCCGCAAGCTCGGTGTGGTAGGAAAGTTTGTAGAGGTTTTTGGTGCGGGGCTTAACCACCTTTCTGTTCCCGACCGTGCCACCATCGGCAATATGTCGCCCGAATTTGGAAGCACCATCACCTATTTTCCCATCGATGATAAAACGATGGAGTACATGCGCAAAAGCAATCGTTCCGATGAGCAGATTGCGCTGGTGGAAAGCTATTGCAAAGCCAACATGCTGTGGCGCGAACACGAAGATAAAATCGCCTACTCAGATGTTTTGGAGTTGGATATGGCTACCGTCGAACCCACCGTTGCCGGCCCCAAACGGCCACAGGATAAAATACTTCTGAAGGAGTTCAAAAGTAAATTCATTGAGCTGCTCGACAAATCCTTCGATCGGAAATACATCGCCCAGGAAGATCGTGAAATCCAAAAATCTATCACCCGTTTTGATGGCGAAGGCGGCGATTTATTAGTGCCCAAATCTAACAAAAAGGATATGCCCACCGAAGTTGAAACAAAGGACAGCAACGGACTAAAAACTGTATGGATTACCAGAGGGCAGCAGAAGTTTATGCTGTCGGATGGTGCTGTGGCCATCGCAGCCATCACCTCCTGCACCAATACTTCCAATCCTTTTGTGATGATAGGCGCCGGATTGGTGGCGCGAAAAGCCAGAGAGCACGGTATCGACGTAAAGCCCTGGGTTAAAACCTCGCTTGCTCCCGGCTCTAAGGTGGTGACCGATTATCTCGAAAAGGCCGACCTGATGAAAGACCTCGAAGCGTTGCAATTTCATCTGGTGGGTTATGGCTGCACCTCGTGCATCGGGAACTCCGGCCCTCTGACGCCTGACATTGCCAAAGCTGTTGAAGCAAATAACCTGATCGTTACCTCTGTACTTTCCGGAAACAGAAACTTTGAGGCAAGGATTCATCCACAGGTAAAAATGAATTTTTTGATGTCGCCAATGCTGGTGGTGGCTTATGCCATTGCCGGTCGGGTGGATATCGATTTGACCAACGAACCGATAAGCTTCGACTCCAATCGGGAGCCGGTATTTTTGAAAGATATTTGGCCCTCTGACGATGAGATCAACGAAATCCTGAGCCAGGTGTTGTCGCCTGGCGATTTTGCAAAAAACTACGGTGAGATTTTCAAAGGCAACGAAATCTGGAGAAACCTGGAAGTGCCGACAGGGATGCTTTATGATTGGGACGAAACTTCGACCTACATCAATGAAATTCCATTCTTCCACGATATCTCTGAAAATCCCAGGCCGCTGCAAGACATCGAAAATGCCCGTGCCTTACTGGTTTTAGGCGACAGCATTACCACCGATCACATTTCACCTGCCGGCGCCTTTGCCGAAGATTCCGCCGCCGGAAAATACTTGTTGGCAAAGGGTGTGGAGAAAAAGAATTTTAATTCGTACGGATCGCGCAGAGGCAATGATGAAGTGATGGTACGTGGTACGTTTGCCAATGTGCGCATCAAAAATAAGCTGGCTGAAAAAGAAGGTGGCTACACGCGCCATCTGCCTTCCGGCGAAGAAATGTTGGTATATGATGCTTCGCTCAAATACAAGGAGCAGCAAACGCCGCTGGTAGTTTTGGCCGGGAAGGAATATGGCAGCGGCTCTTCGCGCGACTGGGCAGCAAAAGGAACATTTCTGCTTGGAATAAAATGCGTGCTGGCCGAAAGCTACGAACGCATCCACCGCAGCAATCTGGTAGGTTTGGGTGTGCTGCCGCTTGAGTATAAAAATGGAGAAACCGCAAAAAGCCTCGGAATTACAGGCGAAGAAGTTTTTACAATTACCGGCATTGCCAACGATCTCAAACCGCACAAAGTGGTGCAGGTTACGGCCAAAAGCGACAAAGATAACGAGATTAAATTCCAGGCCATTGCCCGCCTCGACTCCAACATCGAAATTGAATACTACCGCAACGGCGGGATTTTGCAATACGTATTACGTCAGTTTTTAACCTGAATAATTCATCACTTGTAGTAATAGAACGCTGATCCGTCAGTTGCCGGACAGGTGATACAGATACAACGGACCTGCACTACCTGCCCCGCCTTATGCGGGGGATTTTTGTCTTTATCTGTGTAAATCAGCAAAATCCGCGTTACCTGTCCGGCTACTGACGGATCCGTGTAGTATTAAAATTTGTGAATAAAGCACGTTAAATAAGAAATGATTTCATCTTTCAATTAATAACCATTAAAAATTAAACTATTATGTCAACATCAAATGCACACGCACAATGGAAAGGAACGATCAAAGAGGGTCGTGGAACAATGAGTTTTACCGGCTTTGAAGGCGCCTACACTTTCGGCTCCCGATTTGAAGACGGCAAGGGCACCAACCCCGAAGAACTCGTGGGCGCAGCACATGCCGGATGCTATTCTATGTATCTCTCGTTGCTGCTCACCGAAGAAGGATTGAACCCTGAGAGCATCGAAACCAAAGCACAGGTGACCATCGGCAAAGACGATTCCGGACCACACATTACCGAAATCAAGCTGGATTGCAAAGTAAAATGCCAGGGACTGGATGAAAGCAAACTGAAAAAGCTGGCAGAGATTACCAAAGAAAAATGCCCCGTTTCGCGCTTGTACGCAGGCGGAACGGCTAAGATTTCGGCGGAGGCGCATCTGGTTAAATAGCCCAGCACGCTGCAAATAATGAACTAGAGAATCAGGTTTCGGGCAGTTGCACGGCCTGATTCTCTTTTTGAACCTATCATTAAAACCCAATACCATGAAAAGCGAAGATTTGTATCCAAAAGCAACCAAAGAACTCGCCGACAAACGGTCGGCATTGGCTCCTGAAATAATGGAAGCCTGGGCGACATTCAGCAAAACGGTTTTCAAAGAGGGAGCCTTGCCCGAAAAAACAAAACAACTGATTGCCGTTGCTGTGGCACATGTTACGCAATGTCCTTACTGCATCCGCTCGCACACCAAAACTGCATTGCGCAAAGGTGCCAGCCGCGAAGAAATTATGGAAGCAATTTGGGTGGCTGCCGAAATGCGTTCGGGTGCTGCTACTGCTCATTCGGCAATTGCTCTGGATGAAATGGAGTGATGATGCAGGAAAAGCAGCAACATAGGAATATTTGGACCATCGGACATTCCACCCGAAGCCTGGAAGAGTTTATCGAGATGCTCAAATCCTTTCAGATTGAAGTGGTGGCCGATGTAAGAAGTTTTCCAGGCTCGCGACGATACCCGCATTTTAACAAAGAAGCGCTTGAAGTTTCTTTACCACAAGCTGGCTTTCGTTATATCCACATCAAAAATCTTGGTGGCCGAAGGAAAGTTCTTCTCGACTCTAAAAATACTTCCTGGCGGCATCCGGCTTTTCGCGGCTATGCCGATTATATGGAAACGGACGCTTTCCGGGAAGGTATCCGGGAACTGGAGCAAATAGCTCTGGCGAAACGCACCGCTTACATCTGCTCCGAGGCGGTTTGGTGGCGCTGCCACCGCTCTATGATTTCCGATTTCCTGAAAGCGGCAGGCTGGAACGTGATGCACATTATGGGCATGGGCAAAGCCGAAGAACACCCCTACACGCAGCCGGCAAGAATAGCCGATGGTAAATTGAGTTACCACCCTGATGGAGGTAACGACGATACTTAACCACCGCCAATATTAAAAACAACAAATTATGCATGGCTTAAAAACGATGACATCCGAGTTTTCCGTAAGCAAAGCTGATGGTTGAAAAAGGTGATGCAAATAATTAAAAACCTGCCATGATTAAAAACGGCAAATAATTTATAAAAAACCACACAATGGAACCACGGATTAAATATTCAGAAAAAGCTCCCGATGCCATCAAAGGCATGCTCGATCTCGAAAAATATGTGCACGGTTCGGGGCTTGAACGCACGCTTTACGAATTGGTAAAAACCAGGGCATCGCAAATTAATGGCTGCGCCTACTGCCTTGACATGCACACCAAAGATGCACGCAAGGCAGGCGAAACCGAACAACGTCTGTACGCGCTGAGTGCCTGGCGCGAAGCACCTTTTTATACAGATCGCGAGCGGGCGGCGTTGGCCTGGACAGAAGCACTCACACTGATTTCGGAAAACGATGTGGCCGATGCACTTTACGAAGCTACCCGAAAGTATTTCGACGAGAAAGAAATTATTGCACTCACCATGGCCATTATCGCCATCAACGGATGGAACAGGCTGGCTATTGGTTTTCGCACGGTGCCCGGGAGCTACCATCCTTTATGAAGTTAATGATGATGTACGAAAAAATAATAAAGCTGTTTTTGAGAATAGCACTTGCCTCCGGATTTTTATCGGCCGTTGCTGACAGATTTGGGGTGTGGCCCAAGGAATTTTCCACCTGGGGGAATTGGGACGCTTTTGTGGTTTACACTCAATCTTTGAATCCATGGTTCCCGGAAACTTTAATACCTTCAATAGCAATCATTGCCACCGCTGCCGAAATTGTTTTTGCAGTTTGCCTGATCATAGGATTTAAAACGAAATTGTTTGCACAATTAAGCGGATTGCTTTTGTTGATATTCGCTTTGTCGATGACTTTTTCGACTGGTGTAAAAAGCGCGCTCGACTTTTCCGTTTTTACCGCTTCGGCAGCAGCTTTCGCGTTAAGCCTCATAAAAGTGAAATTTTTAGAATTGAATAAATAGAATGTTTCATCTAAAAAAACCAAATCCATGAAACAGATAAAATTAAAACGGATTTACGACGATCCTTCCGGTAATGATGGCTATCGGGTTTTGGTTGACAGACTTTGGCCCCGTGGTGTTTCCAAAGAAGATGCAAAGCTCGACGAATGGGACAAAGAATTAGCTCCTTCAACAGAACTTAGAAAATGGTTCGACCACAAAGAGGAACGGTTTAAAGAATTTTCGAAACGCTACCGCGAAGAGCTGAAAGATAAAAAAGAAACCCTGGACAAACTGCGCGAAAAGGCAAACAATAAAACGCTTTGCCTTTTGTACGCGGCCAAAGACGCCGAACTGAATCAGGCGGTGGTTTTGAAAGATGTGCTTGCTGAAAGCTCAAAGCGTTTTCGGTTTGTTAATTGCATAAAATAATCGAACATGACACAGCAGGATAGAAAGAAAAGAGTAATAATCGTAGGCGGCGGTTTTGCAGGAATTCCGCTTGCAAAGCGGCTCGACAAAAATTTGTTTGAGGTGCTGTTGATCGACAAAATCAATCATCATCAGTTTCAGCCGTTGTTTTATCAGGTGGCCACTTCACAAATCGAACCGGCTAATATTTCTTTTCCCCTGCGCTTTGTTTTCAAAAGCAAAAGCAAGGTGCTGATCAGGCTGGCAGAGGTAACACGGGTTTTCCCCGAAATAAATAAAATAAGTACAACCATTGGCGATTTTGATTACGATTACCTGGTGATTGGCACAGGCTGCAAAACCAATTTTTTCGGTAATAATAAAATCTGTAGTCACTCGCTTACTTTAAAAAGTACTTACGATGCCATCAAAATCCGCAATCACATTTTGCAAACATTCGAAAATATTGCTTCAGCCCAAGAGGAGAACAAGGAAGCATTGCGAAATCTTGTAATCGTTGGCGCCGGGCCTACCGGCGTGGAGCTGGCGGGCGCCTTTGCCGAAATCAGAAATAATATCCTGCCAAAGGATTATCCCCGCATCGACTTTTCAAAATTCAATATCACGCTGGTGGAAGGTACCAAACACACCCTGAGCAATATGAGCGATAAGGCACGCAGTGCTTCACGCAAATACCTTCAGGATATGGGCGTAAGGCTGCTTACCGAAACTATTGTAACTGATTATGATGGCAATACCCTTACCCTGAACAATGGTAACAAAATAATTACAAAAACGGTAATATGGGCCGCCGGAGTAATAGCCAATAAAATAGAAGGCATGCCCGAAAACAGCATCACACACGGAAATCGTCTTATCGTAAACAGAATAAATCAGGTGGCGGGAAGTGAAAATATTTTTGCCATCGGCGACATAGCCTACATGGAAACACCTAAATATCCAAAGGGGCACCCACAGGTAGCCAATGTGGCAATTAATCAGGGTAAGAATTTGGCCAGAAATTTTAAAAGAATACTCCAGGGAGAGAAAGCAGCAGCGTACGAATACAAAGACCGTGGCTCTATGGCAACAATCGGGCGCAACAAAGCCGTAGTCGATTTACCCTTTACCAGCTTCAAAGGCTACTTTGCCTGGTTGATCTGGATGTTTTTGCATCTGATGCTCATCCTTAATGTGCGCAACAAAATAATCATCTTTATCGATTGGGCGTGGGTGTATGTTACCAAAAACTCATCGCTTCGACTGATCCTCACACAAGCCGATGAACCGTGTTCGGCTGAAAAGAAAGAATCGGAAAGATAATCGCGGCTTTTTATCCACAAGCGGGGCAATCTAACTACAACTGCAAGCTCCTGTGCAATAGTTATGTTGCTGATAATGAATGGTGGCATTTGTTTTGAATGAGTGTTTTTTTATTTACAAAAACATAAAAAACAATGGCAACAATAACAATTACAAAAGCACTCACCGACCACCACGACGAAATGCGCAAACTGGTAAAAGAGATTAAAAAAGATGCAGGTAAATTTATCTTTCTCAAAAAGCACCTCGACATTCATCATGAACTCGAAGAGGATTTGCTGCTAAGCAGATTGCACACCAAAAAAGACATCAGAGACGAATCGCTCGAATCGCAGGAGGAACATGTAATCCTCAACCAGGCATTGCTTGGCCTGAATGATTTCCCAAAAGACAACGAACGCTGGATGGTTAAATTCAAGGTGTTTGAAGAAATTCTCGACCATCACCTCAAAGAAGAAGAAGACGAGTTGTTTCCCGATGCCGAAAAGGTTTTGGATAAGAAAGAACTTGCCGAACTGGGTGCCCGTTTTGTCGAACTCAAAAAACAGCGCCTTTCGGCTGATCTGGAAACAAAACCTGCCAAAGAACTCGAAAAGCCCAAAGCTGCCAAAAGTAAGTGATGCTTCCTATCGAAATTAAAACACTTTTTAAAACATCTCAATACAACTAACTAAAATACATCGTGCTATGCAAAAAAGAACTACCAAATCAGACCAGGACCTGAAGAGTGATGATCTACAAAAACATACCGTCGATAATGAAGGTAAGTTTATGACTACCAATCAGGGTTTACGTATCAACGACGATCAAAATTCGCTCACAGCAGGCGATCGTGGTCCTACCTTGCTGGAGGATTTTCATCTGCGCGAAAAAATCACGCATTTCGACCACGAGAGAATCCCGGAGCGCATTGTCCATGCACGTGGCAGCGGGGCGCACGGTTATTTTGAACTAACGGAATCTTTAACGGAATATACCAAAGCAAAATTCCTGCAAACTCCCGGAACGCGTACACCTGTATTTGCACGTTTCAGTACAGTGGCCGGCTCGCGAGGTTCTACTGATTTGGCGCGTGATGTCCGTGGCTTTGCAGTAAAGTTTTATACCCAAGAAGGCAACTACGATCTGGTGGGAAACAACATGCCCATATTTTTTATTCAGGATGCTTTGAAATTTCCTGACCTTATTCATGCCGTAAAACCTGAACCCAACAATGAAATGCCACAGGCGGCATCGGCACACGATACTTTTTGGGATTTTGTGTCGCTCACGCCCGAAACAATGCACAACGTAATGTGGCTCATGAGCGACCGCGCTATTCCGCGCAGCTTGCGTATGATGGAAGGATTTGGAATTCACACCTACCGTTTCGTCAACAGCAACAACAAGTCGGTTTTTGTCCGCTTCCATTGGAAACCTGTGCTTGGCGTACACTCTGTGGTATGGGACGAAGCACAGAAAATATCAGGCAACGACCCCGACTTCCATCGCCGCGATTTGTACGAAGCCATCGACAATGGACATCCTGCCCAATGGGATTTTGGGGTGCAGATTGTAGAAGAAAAAGACGAACATAAATTCAAATTTGATCTTCTCGATCCTACCAAACTCATCCCCGAAGAGCTGGTGCCGGTAAAAATTGTTGGCCGCATGACGCTAAACCGCAATCCCGACAACTTTTTTGCCGAAACCGAGCAGGTAGCTTTTCATCCTGGACACGTCGTATCAGGCATCGACTTCTCCAACGATCCGCTTCTGCAAGGCCGCCTGTTTTCTTATACCGATACGCAATTGATACGGCTGGGTGGTCCCAATTTTCACGAAATTCCTATCAACCGGCCTATAGCCCCTGTGCACAACAACCAGCGCGATGGCTACATGCGCCAAACCATTAACCCCGGACAATCGAGCTACCATCCAAATTCTACAGGCGATGGGCATCCGCATCAGGCAAAAGCTGCCGACGGAGGTTTTGTTTCGTACCACGAACGAATCGATGCACATAAGATTCGCTCCCGCAGCAAAAGTTTTATGGATCATTTCAGCCAGCCCGCTATGTTTTACCATAGCCAGAGCGAAGCTGAAAAAAATCATATTGTCGATGCTTTTCGTTTTGAGTTAGGGAAAGTAAAGCAGGAAGCTATCCGCCAACGCATGGTAAGCCTGCTCACAAAAATCGACAAATCGCTGGCCGAAAGGGTCGCTGCCGGTTTAGGTCTTAAAATTCAAAAACCCGATGCAATTACCAATCATAGCTATCCCGCCGATGCTGATCCAAAATCGTATCAGTCGATAGAAGCAGACCCCGACATCCCCAAATCGGAGGCACTGAGTATGGAAAATACCGTGAAGGATACCATTCAATCCAGACAAATCGCGATATTAGCTGCCGACGGGGTGGATGATAATTCGCTCGACACCATGCAAGCAGCTTTGCAAAAAGAGGGAGCAATGACAAAAATTGTTTCCGTTCGCTTAGGCAACATCAAAACTGCTGCGGGAAAATTGGTCAAAATTGACGATAGTCTGCTCACGGCCGCCTCGGTTTTGTTTGACGCAGTTTATGTTCCTTCGGGCGAAAAAAGTGTGTCAGCACTCAGCGCCCATCCTAAAACTGCCGGTTTTGTTGCCGATGCCTACAAACATTGCAAAGCCATAGCTGCCAGTGGTGAGGGTAAAAATTTGCTTATGGTAGTGGATGAATTGGCTGACCAAGGAAAAGCACAAAAAGCGGATCAGGGGATTTTAATAGATAAATCACCCAAAGACTTTGTGAAGGCTATTGCACAGCACCGGTTTTGGATTCGCGAAAAGAAGAAAGAAAAAGAGTAGCATAAGTATGTTTTTGTTTTTTACATCTCATCAGGAAAACTGAAATATCGTGGTTTGCGAATAACTTCCGAGCCACGATATTCGTCTGAACCACGAATTTCTAATTTTAAAATCATCCCACAATGGACATCCGCTCTAATGAGCCGTATTGGCTAATAAAGAATGCGTTTGAAAGCAGCTACCCTTCGTTGCAAAAATCGATTACAACCGATGTTTTGGTGATTGGCGGTGGAATTACCGGCGCGCTGATTACCTACCAATTGCTCAAGGAAGGACGAGAGGTTGTGTTGGTGGATAGACGCGATGTATGCAACGGCAGCAGCGCTGCCAGCACCGCCATGTTGCAATACGAAATAGACGTCCCGCTTTACAAATTGATCGAACAACGCGGGGAGGAAACGGCTATATCGAGTTATAAAAACTGCGAAAAAGCAATTTATGATCTCGAAAATATCGTCGAAGAAATTGACAGCAATTGCCACTTTGAGATCAGAAAGAGTGTCTATTTCGCCTCCGACAAGGATGGTGAAAAAATGCTTGAAAAGGAATTCCGTACTCGGCAAAAATTTGGCTTCGCAGTAGAATGGCTCAATAGAAATCAGTTGCACGATTTGGGATTGGATGCCCGTGTTGCTATTCAATCAGATTCGGGTGGTAATTTCGATCCGTACAAATTTACGTATGATTTGTTGGCGCTTTGCGCTAAAAAAGGAGCAACTATTTTCGACCGGACGGAGATAAGAAAGACCCGGCAGAAAGGCGACAAAATGATTGCGGTAACGCCCGACAAATTAAAGATACAAGCCAACCACATTATCCATTGCACAGGCTATGAGAGTGTAAAAACGATAGCCAAAAAAATCGTCAACCTTAAAAGCACGTATGCGCTGGCATCCGAGGCTTTTGAAGAGTTGCCCTACCCGTTCCGCAACCATATTTTTTGGGATACATCCTCGCCCTATTTTTATTTTCGTGGCACTGCCGATAATAGAGTGATTGCGGGCGGTGGCGACGAAAAGTTTAAAAATGCCATCAAACGTGATGCCCTGCTCAACAAAAAATGGGATTTCCTTACTAAGCATTTTAAGCGGTATTTTCACGGCATCGACTTTACTCCCGATTACATCTGGGCCGGTACTTTTGGCGAAACCGAAGATGGCTTGCCTTATCTTGGCCGGCCAAATCCTGAAATAAACGAGCATTACGTATTAGGTTTTGGCGGCAACGGCATCACTTACAGCGTTATGGCCATGGACGCGATTCTCGATTCGTTGAACCATCGCGACCATATATTTTTAACCGATTATGGTTTCGACAGGTAATCACTGATTAACCCCGCCACCGTTATTTGCCGGCTTCACCCAGCACATCGTCGGGTTGTCGATAAAGTTTGCGCAGGCGATACACAAAGAAGTTTTCGACATGCTTATCGCCTTTGTAAATTGGGATGATGTCGGGGGTTTCGATGTATTTGAAATAGGCAAATAGATAGCCCGGCATAGTAAAGTCGCGGCTGCCGGTGATGTACCATGCGTCGCTGTCGATCTGCAATGGCGGGCGCTCCCGGTTTATCCAGGCATATTTATGAATGTCTTCCAGCGGGCCGATGGCGATGATTGGCATGTCGAGCGGCTGCGCCACATAATAATCGAGGTGAGCTGCCGGAAACCAGCGGTGGCTGATCATAGGCGCATCCGCAGGCATATAACCTGAGGCCACATTCGTTTGTACCAGCGAGTCGAACTTTGTGGCAAGCTGGCGCCATCCGTACATATCGAGCGTTACGTCGTTGCTGCCCACCGTGCGGGCATCGTCGTAACGGGTCGGGACGAGCAATCCGGTTTTTATTTCAACTACGCCCACCGTCAGCACCACCAGTAGTAAACCAACCGAAGCAATTATTGAACGGGGTATCCACAACATTCGCTTTTTTCGCCTTGCGGCAATATCGGCAAGCCAGGCCGCTGCCACAACGATAAGCCCCAGATAAGCCGGCCCCGTCCAGTGTGGCAACGTGCGCCGAAACAATGCGAAAAACAAAAACAATATTATCAACGGTAGCGATGTAAGCAACAAAAGGCGCGTTTGCGGTGCGGCCAAAAATTTCTGTTTCCTTACTATTGCGATAAGCGCCAGCACAATGAGCACAAAGTTGACGGGATTATTGTAGCCGATTTGCCCGAACAATTCAGTAAAGAAATAGTCCAACCGCAGGCCACTGCCAAAAAATCCTACCCGCTCGCTCTGAAAAGTGAAGCTGATAAAGTCGTTTTGAAAATTCCAAACGATAACCGGAATGAATATGACCAGCGAGATCAAGACGCCGGCATAAAGTTCGGCGCGTCGCAGCCATGCGCGGTTGTAAAACAAAATATACAAGCCGGCGCCCAGCCAGAGGAAAACAGAAGTGTATTTGGAAAGCATGGCCAGCCCGATGGTGGTGGCAGCCAATAGTAGCCATCGCCCTTGTTTCTTCCCGACAGGCTTTGCCGGCAGCGAAATTATTAAAAGGTAAAGGCTCAGCAACCAGAAAAAAAGCTGTGGCGTGTCGGGCAGGATAAAAATGCCCGCAATCACAAAACAATACACCGAGGCATTATACAGCAGCGCGGCATACAGGCCTGTGAGCGGGTTTTTTACAATCCGCCCGATGCTATAAATGATAAAAGTATTGACGCCTCCCAAAATCACCGAGCTAAGACGCAGAAAAAATTCGTTATTCCACAATAAATCAAAGCTAAATGCCTGAATAAAAAGCCCCACCATCGGCGGGTGATCAAAATGACTTAGCGCCGGATAAAGGGCGTAAGTCCAGTAGTAAACTTCGTCGTTGCCCAGTTCGAGCCACCAGGCCAGCACGCCGCGGATAAGCACCGACAAAGCAATTATCAGCGCCAGCATATGCTTTATGTTTGCAGGCGTCGGCACTTTTTCGAGTTGGAGAGTTGTTTTGCTGCCAAGCATCAGCTCTGGTAATAATAAGTGCGGCGACCCATCCGGCCTTTTCGTTTGCGCGGGTGCCTGATGCGAATAACGATGAGCAGCAGCATGATAAAAATAACCAAAGCAACGCCGCGCTGTATCCAGGTTTTCACCCAATTTACAGTTGCCGGCGGCTGTAGTCCGGGAACAAGCCCGCTGTAGCGGAATACCGGATTGAGATAATACATGGTGCTGTTGTCGAAAGTAATCTCCGTCCGGATATAGGTGTCGTTGGGGCGCATGATGTAGCTGGCGCGGGATGTGTCGCTGAAGGTGCGGCGCAGTGTGCCGCCCTGGCCGATAAACGCTATCAGCGCCGCCGGTTCGCTCAAAGTTACTGTCAGCGTGTCGCCAGTCAAATCGATGCTTTTCATAACAGGCAAATTGTTGTGAACGTTGGCTTTTTCAACAAAATTTTCACCGGGCTGCATTGCTACGCGCGCACCAAAGGCGTTGCCGGATTTCAGGTTACGTTTTACCTGATCGGCATCCAGGCTTCGCGTATTTATGAATGTGCAAACGCGCCCCACTTCTTCGGGATTAAAAACATCGTGCGCATCGTCGTTACCCAGAATAAATGCAGCGTGGCCATGCGATAGCGCCATGTCCCAGTGCTGTATCGAAAAACGTATCTGGCTCATGGCCTCCATCAGATCGTAGTTGGTGAGATATTTCAGGTCGTCGAGCACGTAGCCGTCGCGCAGGTCGGGATGCGCCAGGGCAATAATCTCATTGTCGTCGCGCAACATATTTATCACATGTTGCTTGTGATGCAGGTTTTGATAAAAAGGATAATCTATCCAGTTGATGCCATCGGAGCCAATGCATACCTGATGCGTTTTGCGCGCGCTGTAGCCATGCTCGTATGTGGCGATATATTCGGGCGATTCCTCACCAAACTGATTGATCTTCATGTAATCGGAAGTAACGATGATGTCGTAACCCAACTGGCGGTAAATGGCCTGGATAGCTTCGTTGGTATTGTGACGTCCGTTGGTGATTCCCAGCCAGGCGCGCGATTGCACCTGGAAGTTGCCCTTTTTCCAGGCGCTGCTATCCATGCCGCGGTATGGGTTATAAAGCTTATCGCCCGAAAAGGGTTTGTAATCCGGAAAATCATAAATCGGCGCAATGGCGTAGATCACAAAAAAAAACACCAACAGCATCAGGATCAGCCACCCTGCCAGCTTAAAAAGAATCTTGAAAAATCGTCCGAGCATCATTTAGTTTTTAAAAACGAATTATTCGTTATTTGCAGCAGCAAGCAAAATTAACAATAAATGCCAAGCTATGTTTTTTTAGGTGGGATAATGTAACGGCGGGTTCGTTCATTGTGAAAAACATTTTTTACAAAAATTGTAACCTTATCAATATTTAGTTGTCAAACAGCCTGGAATCTTGCAACCAAAACCTGATCATACGTTTTGGTTTAATTTTCGATTTTATCCGGAAAAGCAATGTTCAATAGTTGGTTTTAAAAATAAATTACTTTTGAAAAAAAAATCAGAACAATGGAAACACACCGACATCTTTATCGTAGCCGCACCGACACTGTTATCGCCGGGGTTTCGGGCGGTCTGGGGAAATATTTTAACGTTGATCCCATCATCATCCGGATATTGTTTCTAGTGCTTACCTTCGTTGCTGCCGGTGGGTTGATTGCCTACATCATCTTGTGGATCGCTGTGCCGCTGGAGCGGTACAATAGTTATTACAACAGCAGCCGTTACAATCAGACCACTCCGCCCAATCCCGGCAATCCCGGCGCTCCCGATCCTGATTTCGCTGCCAATAGCCAAAAGACCAACAGTGAGTTTGAAAACACCATTTTAAATCCTGATGAAGAAATGCGAAAAAAACAATCCGAACGCAAACAACCTACCGACGGCAGCCTCGTAGCCGGCATCATACTCATTACACTGGGCGGGCTTTTTCTGGCAGGCCAGTTTATCCCGCGCATCAACTTTGGCGATCTTTGGCCGGTGATGCTTATCGTGGTTGGGATTCTCATTATTTTCGGCAGCACACGCAGTGGCAGACGATAATTGTGTTATCAATTTTTAAAAAGATAAATTATGAAATCAAAAAATGTTTTCTGGGGCATCATTCTTATCAGCATCGGGCTGTTGTTTGTGCTACGCAACTTTGGTTATATCGATTTTGGATGGTATGCTGTGCGCCAGCTTTGGCCGGTAATCCTTGTTATCCTTGGCATCTCGCTGCTTCCCATCAACGGTGCGGTGCGGGTGGTGCTGGCATTTGTTATCGTCGCCTTCTCCATTTGGTTTTTAAGTACCAATGACCTGGATCAAAACAGAGGCAACAGTTGGCGCGACTGGTTTCGCAATTCCCATCAGCATGGCTATTACAACGATTCCGATGCGGAGGATCAACCGATGGAGGATATGAGCCAATATCTCACCGAGAGTTTTCAGAGCGACATACAAAATGCGGTGCTCGATCTGGATGCCGTGGCCGGAGAATTTACTATTGATGGCGTGAGCGATGATTTGTTGAGCTTTCAGCGCGAAGGCAACTTTGGCAGATATTATTTAAACGCCAATAACGCTGGAAGTGCCGTGGTGCTTAAGCTCGGTATGGAGCAGCATTTCCGTCGGATGGACAACTTTCGCAATAAAGCTACCATCAGCCTGCACCCCGACCCGCTGTGGGATGTGAAAGTGGACGCGGGAGCCGCCACCATTGATTTTGATCTTACGCCTTTTAGAGTTGATAATATCGACATCGATGGCGGAGCTTCTGACATAACGCTTAGGCTGGGCAGCCGCCACCCACTGAGCGAAGTTTCTATCGACGCCGGCGCCGTAAATGTTGCCATCGAAATTCCTGCCGCCTCCGGCTGTCGCGTCAAAACAAGTACTTTCCTCTCCAACAAAGACCTCGAAGGTTTCGAGAAACAGGAAAATGGTCTTTATCTCACCGAAAACTACGACACCGCTGCCGCGCGCATCGAAATCTCTATTAATGCTGCTGTTTCCGATCTTAAAGTAATTCGGTATTAATAAACAAGCCCTTTGTTTTAATATGCTTGTCGCGAGAGGTGGAATTTTTCTACTAAGCTCAAATAAATAGAAGAAGATTATTTTCTTGGCCTGAAACCATCCACAGCAGCGGCCAGTGTGCCGGCGCTCCGGCAGAGAATGCCTGTCCCGATTGTCGGGAGGGCTGGGGGATGAGGTCGTTAAATTCCCGGACAACTCCAAGAATCCACGAATTACAACGAATTAAGCCAATTCACACGAATTTTACCGCATTTAATAAGCTAATAAGGTTGTTGCGAGATGCTGAATTTTTCCACTAAGGTGAATTGATTGGAAATAAGGTTTTTATCTCTTCGCCCGAAACCACGCACAGCAGCGGCTTGTGCGCTGGCGCTCCCCTTCTCCTATAGGAGAAAGCCTGTCCCGATTATCGGGAGGGCTGGGGGATGAGGTCAGACGTTTCTATGTCAGCCGTTGGCAAATCAAAACCCCCTCTAACTCCTCCGTCAGCCGACGGAGAGAATGCCAACGCACAGGCCGCGGCAGCGTTCAACATAATCCACCCAAAACACATCCGCAGCAGCGGCTTGTGCGCTGGCGCTCCCCTTCTCCTCAAGGAGAAATCCTGTCCCGATTATCGGGAGGGCTGGGGGATGAGGTTAAAACCGCCATTACAAAGGTCGTTACCCGTGATGAAGTATATTTGCATCATTATTGTTTAGGAATATGATCACAAAAATTTTTCACTATGCGACTTTTCAAATCTCTTTTCCCGGTGCTGCTGCTGTTGGTTGCAGCCGTTTTTTTTATTGCTAATACTCCCGCCATGCAAAAAGACTACGATAAACTATGGCAGCGCGTCGATTCGCTGAGCGCCCTGAGCCAGCCGCGTTCGGCGCTGGAGGTGGTCGAAGAAATCCATCGTCTGGCTGCTGCCGAAAACAATACGCCACAACTGCTTAAAGCCGGTATTTACCGCATCAGCCTGATGGCAAATTTTGAAGAGGATTATTTTCCAAAAGCCATCAGCCAGATCAACGAAGAGATAGAGCAGTCGGAGCCGCCCGCCACGCAGGTCCTACATTCGATTGCCGGCGAGTTGTATCTTAAATATTTTCAGGCCAACCGCTACCAAATTCTGCAACGTTCTACCACCGGCGGCTATAGCAACGACGACATGCTGACGTGGGATGCGGCTAAAATCCACAAAGAGGCCGCCGATCATTTTCTACAATCATTAGAAAACAAGAAGGAACTTCAAAAAACTGATATCACCAATTTTGCGGCTATTTTGGAGCGTGAGAAACAATCGGAGATTTTCCGGCCCACATTGTACGATTTCCTGGCATGGCGCGCCATCGATTTCTTTGGTAATAACGAAACAGATGTAAAAGTTGCCGCGCAACAGCTTATCCCCACCGAAGAAAAATACTACGATCAGGCTGCTGATTTTATTAATATTCAGATACCTGATACGTATTCCCACTCCAACACAGCGCAAGTGCTGAAGCTATATCAGCAATTACTGGCTTTTCATTTGAACGATAAAAAACCTACCGCCCTGATCGATGCCGATGTGAAGCGTCTGGAATTTGTCCACTCTGTATCGGGAGCACCCGCTTCCGACAGCCTTTATACCGCGGCTTTACAAACTTTGCAAACGCGCTTCGCCGCTTCACCCGAATCCACCAAAGTGGCTTTTGCGCTGGCAGAATTTTATTTTCAACGCACGGGTGATTTTGTTCCGCTGGCAATGCAGTCGCCATCAGCAAACAACACGAAGGCTGCCGCCATTTGCCGCGAGGCCATCCAGGCCTATCCCGAATCTGTGGGCGCCAAAAATTGCAAGCTATTGCTTATGCAAATTACCGAGCCGGAGGTGAAGCTACAAGCCGAAGCCGCTGTGGTGCCCGACAAACCTTCGCTGGCGCTGCTCGGTTACAAAAATGTAGCTTCGGTGCAACTGAAGATTGTAAAAATGGATTATGAAGAATTCAACAAGGCGCGCAACGAGAATTTTGCCGCCAAGCTGCTTGGTCGGAAAGCTATGTTGGAGTGGGAAGTTGCTACGCCCAGTTGGCAGGATTATGAAAATCATCAAACCGAAATAAAAATTCCGGCCTTGCCCAAAGGGTTTTATGTGCTAATAGCTGAAACGCCAAAATCGGACAGCGCGGCTGCAAAAGCTGTTTATGCCGGCATTTGGGTTACCGAATTAAGTTTTGCAGACCGCCGTTTGGAAGCCGGTGGCTACGAAATATTTGTGCTCAACCGCGAAAGCGGAAAACCAATTCCGGGCGTAACCGTAAATGTTTATACCCGCGTCTTCGATCAGCGTACCCGCTCCTACGATCTCAAACTTTCCAAATCCCTGCAAACAGACCGTGATGGATTTCTGAAGCTGCAGCCCGATGCCGGTTTGCGCGGAGCCATCACCTTGGCGCTGGTGCAAGGGGATGACCGTTTTGTGTCATTTGGTAGCTTTTTCCTTTTGGCTTCACGCGATCACGTCGAAAAACCACAGACGCGCACTTTCTTTTTTACCGACCGCAGCATCTACCGGCCGGGGCAAACCGTTTATTTTAAAACCATCGTCCTCGAAAAAACGGGCGACAAATACGATATCCTTTCCCGGCAGCAATTGACCGTTGAGTTTATGGACGTGAATGGTCAGCAGATTGCACAAACGCAACTTACCACCAATACTTTTGGCTCGGCCAGCGGCAGCTTTACCATCCCCACCGGCGTGCTCAACGGACAGATGCGTCTGAAAACCGAAAGCGGCAATCATTATTTTAATGTGGAGGAATACAAACGCCCCAACTTTGAGGTGGTGTTCCTGCCAGTGGAAGGCTCCTACAAACTCGGCCAACCCGTTACCGTTGCCGGAAAGGCGCTGGCTTACGCTGGAAATTCCATTGGTGGCGCCTCGGTAAAATACCGCGTTACCCGAAGCGTGTTCATGCCCTGGCGTGGTTACAGGAATTATGGCCGCTCCTTTTGGCCACAGCCACGAATAAATCCTGTGGAAATTGCCGCAGGTGAAGTAACCACACAGCCCGACGGAACTTTCGAAATCACTTTCACAGCACTGCCGGGTAAACAACAGGATATTTCTTATCAATATCAAATAGAAGCCGACGTGACGGATATCACCGGCGAAACGCATTCGGCCTCGCAATGGGTAAATGTGGGCAAAGAAGCATTGCTCATTGATACTGAAATTCCCGAAAACGTAAATCAGCGCAAAGCTGACGACTTTAAAGTTTTGGTTAAAAACCTCAACGGCCAGCCGCATGCTGCCGATGTAAAGGTGACGATTTACAATCTGAAACAACCTGCCGGACTTGTGCATGAGCGTCAGTGGGAGATGCCCGACCAGCAGACAATCCCTGAACAGGAATTTCGTAAAGATTTCCCGTCGGCTAATTATAATGACGATGATTTTTCGACATGGGAGCGAATCGGCGTGGTTTACGAAATAAGTTTTAATACAGCCACAGATTCTCTGATAAAACTTCCGGGCATCGAAAAATGGAGCCAGGGAAAATATCTTGTGGTTTTGGATGCCACCGATAATTCAGGCGAAAAAGCAAAGCGGGAGGAGTATTTCACGCTCTTTGATCCGATGGCCAAAAAGCCGCCCATTACCACCTACGAGTGGTTTGAAGTTTTAAATAAAAAAGGAGAACCCGGCGAAACGGCCACTTTTCTGCTTGGCTCGTCGGCCAAAGATGTGCTGGTGCTCACCGAAGTGCAACTGCAGGGCAAAACCATCGAGCGCAAATGGATGAAGATCAGCAACGCGCAGCAATTGATTGAGATACCGATCAAGGAAGAATACCGTGGGAATTTCACTTTCCAGTACATTTACGTAATCGACAATCATCTCTACCGAAATTCGGTGGTGATTGAAGTTCCCTACACCAACAAGCAGCTCGACGTGGCTTTCGAAACCATGCGCAGCACGCTTGTGCCCGGCAGCAAAGAGAAATGGACGGTGACTATCCGGAGCAAAAATGGCGACAAAGTAGCTGCCGAAATGCTTGCTTCGATGTACGATGCATCGCTGGATGCTTTTGTTCCACACCAGTGGAATTTCTATCTTTATAATCCCAACAACCGGATGGAAGCATGGGGCGCTGCCGATGGTTTTGGTATTGCGCAAGCCAACCAGTTTTATCCCGGCTATGGTGGATCGGAGGCGTATCATTTTCAGAATTACGACCGGCTCAATTGGTTTGGTTTTGATAGATACAACAGCCGGTATGATATGATGTATTCCAAAAGCAGGGCGCCAATGGCCAATGGGCAGGTGACAAATGAAATGATTGCAAATGAAGAAAGCCCTGCCGATGACAAGGAGGAGATGATTCCTGTTCTTCCCGAAAACCAACCACCGGCGGCAGACATGCAGACGGTGCAGTTGCGGCGCGACTTTAACGAAACGGCTTTCTTTTATCCCCAACTCAAAACCAACGAGCAGGGCGATGTGGTAATCGAATTTACGCTACCCGAGTCGTTTACACGCTGGAAATTTCAGGCGCTGGCGCACACCACCGACTTGATGACGGGCATGTTGCAGCAGGAGTTTAGCGCTGCCAAAATGCTGATGGTGGTGGCCAATGCACCGCGCTTTTTCCGGCAAGGCGACACTTTGTATTTCGCTGCCAAAGTAACCAACCTTTCTAACGAAAATCTTGCCGGCCAGGCGTCGTTGGAATTTACAGATGCCCTTACGGAAAAAAATGTAACGTCGAAGTTGCTTTTGGAAAATTCCGGACAAAACTTTTCTGTGGCCGCTTCTGAGAGTGCATCGCTACGCTGGAAGATGGCCTTACCCAAAGGATTGAGCATGGTCAATTACCGCATCAAAGCCGCCGCCGGCAACTACACCGATGGCGAAGAGCGCCCAGTGCCGGTGGTTACCAATCGCAAGCTGGTGACGGAAGCGATGCCGATGCCTGTGGGCGGCAACCAGACGCGCCGCTTCACGTTTGACAATTTGGCGAAAGCCGACAAAAGCAATACGCTCGAAAACTATCAACTGACGCTCGAATTCAGCTCCAACCCGGCCTGGTATGCCGTGCAGGCGCTGCCGGTAATCAGCGAGCCGGTATATGACAACGCCATCGCCTGGTTCTCGGCCTGGTTTGCCAACAGCATTGCGTTTGATATTTCCAACAAAAACCCGGAGATAAAGCGGGTGTTTGATGAATGGAAAAACAGCTCGCCGGAAGCTTTCCTGTCGGCGCTCGAAAAAAACCAGCAACTGAAAGAGGTGGTGCTGCAACAAACGCCCTGGGTGCTGCAGGCGCGTAACGAAAAGGAACGCAAACAGCGCATCGCTTTGCTTTTTGACATAAACAACATGCAATACCGCCTGCAACATTCCATCCGCAAGATGCAGGAGTTTCAGAAACCCGAAGGTGGCTTTGGCTGGATGAACGACATGCGCCCAAGCCGCTACATCACGCAGATGATTGTGCAGGGCGCCGGCAAACTCGACCACCTCGGAATAAAAGATGCTATCGGCGACGACAACCTGCGCGGCATGATGAACCGAGCCGTCCGCTACCTCGACGAGGAGATGCAAAAGGATTTTGAAAAATTAAAAAAACAAGACAAAGCAGATTTGTCTGAAAACCATCTTACGTCGGTGACCGTCCAATACCTCTATGCCCGTAGTTTCTTTAACCACATCATGCTCAACCCGTCGTACGAAAGCGCCAGGAATTATTATCTGGAGCAGGCTGCCAAATACTGGCCGGAGCAAAACAACTATTTGCAGGGCATGCTGGCAGTAGCTTTGCAGCGTGCAGGCAAAGAACAGGCAGCATCGCTCATCATTAAGTCGCTGCGCGAGCGAGCGCTGCATAGCGAAGAGATGGGCATGTACTGGCGCTCCGAGCCGGGATATTATTGGTATCAGGCGCCGGTGGAAACGCAGGCGATGATGATAGAAGCTTTT
>SABY01000290.1 GCA_009928785.1 Clostridia bacterium
TGCGATGCCCGCATGGCCCAGCCTACCATTCGCGCCGAACCGCCCATGCCAAGATAACGCGCGATGGCACCGTAGCTGGTAACGCGACCATACGGAATCTGCACCGCCACCTGATGCACCTGCTCAAAAAAGTTGATCTCTTTCATTAACACAAAAAAAAAGTCCCGGCAAATATACCGGGACTTTTTAGAAAAATTTAAATTATGAAACACATTTATTCAATAATCAACTTGCGGCTGCTGGTGCCATTTTCTGTTTCGAGTTGCAGCACATACACACCGGCAGCAATGTCGTTGGTGTTGATGCTGAACTGTGTGGCAGAAGTCTGATTGCTGTAAACAATCTGGCCGGTATAGTTCATCAGTTTTATGGAGGTTACAGTAACGGCGCTGCTGATATTTACAACTTCGTTAGCCGGATTTGGATAGATGTTGAAGGTGGCGTTGGTAGGATCGTCGATACCAACGATTACCACGGTAACTTCATTGGAGCAATCCGATTCGCCTTCGTCGTACACTGCCGTTACGCAATAGTTGTAGGTTCCTTCGCTGAGGTCCATGTCGGTGTATTCACTTGCGGTAATAGGTGTGCTGTTAATCTTCACATTATCGCGATACACATTGAAACCGATAAATGCATCGGTGCTCTTGAAAGTTTTAGGTGCAACAGGTGCAAAGGTGTAATTCAGGTCTCGGGTAATGCTGCTGTTGTCGATGGGTGTGATAGATGGAACCGGGGCAGCCAATTTACTGCCATCACCTACATAAACATTGTCGATAGAAATAGCGCTGCCATCATTGAAGTTGTCGGCAACTTTTTCGCGGAAAGCGATGTAAACCTGAGTGCCTGCCGATACAAAATCGGTAAGATCGTAAGAATACAATTCCCACTCCGTGCTTGATGCAGCAGTAAAATTGATCTCATCAACAACGGTAGTAAAGGCGCTTGTATTAGTTTGACTGGTTGTAGAAATAAGAATTTCCACATTATCAATATAGGTATTGATGTAATAGATCATGTAAAACTCCAACATGCTACTTTCGGTAACTGTGATTTGAGGAGTTACAATCCACTGGTCATTACTGGCAGCACCACCTGTGTTCCAGGTAGCATACGCCTGATACTGTCCGCCATCGGGAGGAGCAGTGATTGCGCCAGAACCAGTCCAGCCCGGAAGTGGTGTTGTTCCAACGGCAACCTGTGCCCATCCGGTACCACCGTCAGGATTAAGTTTAGCCCAGCCTGCTGGCGGGAAGGTACCTTCGAAGCCTTCGAAGAAGGAAGGAGTTACCGGAGAAGTCCAGGTAAGATGCACATCTTTGTTGTTAAGAATTTCATAATCCAGGTTGGTAGGGGGGTCCAGCGGATTGGGTTCGCCGGTCACGGTAAGTGTTACAGGAACCATCATCTGTGGGTTCGCAGGGTCGTTGCTGTTGATAACTATGTTTGCAGCGTACGAACCTGTAGTAAGGTCTTCAGCATCAAAAGTAACGGTAACGTCGGTAGTGTTGCCCGAATTTATCTGGCCTGAAGCCGGATTTAGTGTCATAAAGCCCGACGCAGGAGTTCCTTCGGCTACGGCGCGGATGTTCCAGTTGGCTGTG
>SABY01000291.1 GCA_009928785.1 Clostridia bacterium
GTTATAAGAACTGGTTGTGCCTGTAACTATAAAATTATCATCAGCATTATATATTCGTGTATATCCTTCAGACCCTGTTCCACCTAAGCATTTTTGCCATAGTATATTCCCATCAAAATCAATTTTCACAATCCAATGATCGGCACTTCCGTGATTTCCAGAAACATCTCCATCATTTGACCGTGAATTAGCACCCATAAGGTATCCATCGTTCAATTCGAGAAGGCCGGTAATAAGGTCATCATTACTTCCGCCATAGCAACGATTCCATTCGATATTAAGATCAGCATCCAGTTTAACCAACACGGCTTCTACATAGTCTCTGTTGTGCGGAGTGCAGGTGATGTTGCCGCCCTCGAATAGGATGGTGGAAACCCCCACCAGAAAGCCGCCATCGCTGGTTTGGATAATGGCCTGACCCGCATCCTGACCGGGGCTGCCCAGGGTAAAGTCCCACTGTTTTTCGCCCTTGCTATTTACCTTGATCATCCAGGCATCGTAATAGCCGTAGTGGTTGGACACATCACCATCGCTGGAGCCAGTCCAAACAAGGGCAACCAGCCCGCCATCATCTGTTGTGGTACCGGTCCATACCGTTTCATCCCCGTTACCGCCATATATTTCTTCCCAGATGATATTTCCCACGGAGTCGATTTTTAAAACCCATAAATCCCAGGAATCAGGATAGGGGTCGTAAGAAATATCCCCATCGCTGGAATTGGATCCACCGATAATATAAAAGTTGCCTTCCCCGGCTTCAAATATCCTTACACCGTCATCTCCATTACTACCACCATAAGTTTTTTTCCATAGAAGATCTCCAGTATTACTAATTTTTACTATCCACATATCAACCAAACCATAGGCGTGTGATATATCACCATCATCCGATCGTGTGTTGCCAATTATAAGGTAGCCATCATCAATTTTAATTATATCTCTAGCTTTTTCCCATTTACTACCCCCATAGCAGTTTTGCCACTTTATATTAAAAGACTGAGCTGATGTAATTCCATGCATGCAAAGAAATATAATTATAATATATATATTATTCATAATTACGTGTATTAGTAAAGCAGGAGAGAATTATTCTCTCCTGCTTTTGTGAATGATTATTTAGTAATTATAAGTTTGGCTGTATTACCTATGCCGTTCACGATAAAAGTATAAAAGTACACGCCTGGTTTCACCTCACGAGTATCCCATACATGTTGTCCCTGGGTTCCGGTAACTTCTACCACTTTTACCACTTGGCCGGTAGCGTCGGTGATTTTAATTACCGCTTTACCGGTATTTTTAGGCAAAGTATAGTCAAAGGCAGCCCATTCCCTGGCCGGATTGGGATCAACAGTCAGCTTAACGCCAAGTGCCTGGTTGAGTAATGCCGGGTTGATGGCGGCACTTTTGAAACCCTGGTTGTCGGTAATGTTAAGGCAGTCGCAAAAGTGGTGGCCATAGCCCTGTTCGAGTATGGCACGTGCCTGTGTACCGGCTGTGCCTGCATTACTGTGTGCAATATCATCAAGCATGGCTATCGCTGTGCTGTCGAGTTCCGACATTGTCTTGCCGGTTTGCATCATTCCAACGCTCAGG
>SABY01000149.1 GCA_009928785.1 Clostridia bacterium
TTCTTAAATGCCTGGGCTATGAATTTCTTAAATGCCTGGGCTATGAATTTCTTAAATGCCTGGGCTATGAATTTCTTAAATGCCTGGGCTATGAATTTCCTTATTAAACCTAACTTTAAAAACAGACACTACTTAAACTCCATCCGCACCGAATCGTCGTGGCGTAATCCAAGCAGCCCGGCGGCATTGCCCATACTCACAGCTATCTCCAGATAGCCGTTGGTGTTAAAAAATGCCAGAATCTCGCCCGGTGCCACATCTTTGTATGATTGGCTAATGGTGCTAACGCTGTAACGCGCTGCGCCAAAGGTCAGCACAAAATCCCGCTTACGGCCTACCTCCAAATACAACGGACGCGTAATGTTGGTAATAACGTTTTCGTAATGGTCGATGTAAATCACGTGCCCTTTGATAAGATCGGGCGAAGTGACTGCCCGCAAAGCAATGCGCGTGATAAGCGCCGGACGATCCGGCCCTATTTCCTCCAATGCGCCACCGTCGGCAATATGCTGCACCACTTTGATGAAGACATCGAAAGTGGCAAAAGTATAGGTATCGGTGTCCTGAATCATGTCGATTTCGATGATCCGCTCCGGGGCATGATCGAACACCAGCGAAAAAATGCCATTATCACTACCAATAAAATAATGCCCGTCGTAAAGTACCACCACGTGCGGCATCTCAATGGTAGCGTCGGCCATGATGTCGATAAGATGGAAAGTCCCGGGCGGAAATCCTGCAAACGAATTCCTCAAAACAAAAGAGGCGTTGTTGAGATTGAAAGGCGGAATGTTGTGCGCAATATCCACGATAACGGCACCAGGCATGCGGCCAATGATCTTCGACTTGGCCATGGCCTGGTAATGATCATGATAACCCCAATCGCTCAGGAGGGTAATTATTGGCATTGTGTAGCTGGTTTGCTGATTTTTCGTTTGGGTGTCAAAATTAGTATTTCTTGGCGAGGAGTAGGATTTTTTGATACTTTTGGGCATTAAATTTTGCAGTTTACTGATCAGGAAAACGAACCATTTTTTAACAACTGAATGACAGAGAAAATCATATCCATTGAGACTTACAACCCTTTAGAAATTTTTGGCGTTAACGATGCCAACCTCGATCTTCTGAAATCCCATTTCCCAAAGATAAAAATAGTAGCACGCGGCACGGAAATAAAAGTGCTGGGCAGCAAAACTGAAATCCAGGATTTTGAGCGGGTTTTTCAGCTAATGCTTATGCACTTCGAGCGTTTTGGTAAAATCAGCGCAAGCGATACCCGCGACCTACTCAGCAGCGATGGCGAAGAAATCCCGGCTCTTGCCTACGACAATAGCGATGTGCTGATTTATGGCACGCATGGCAAAGTAATCAAAGCCCGCTCGCCCAACCAGCAGCGCATGGTGGATAGTGCCCGACAAAACGATCTGCTTTTTGCCATTGGCCCTGCCGGCACCGGCAAAACCTACACAGCCGTAGCGCTGGCGGTGCAGGCGCTAAAAAACAAAGAGGTGCGCCGCATCATCCTTACCCGTCCCGCAGTGGAAGCTGGCGAAAATTTGGGCTTTCTGCCCGGTGATCTCAAAGACAAACTCGACCCCTATTTGCAGCCGCTCTATGACGCTTTGCGCGATATGCTCACACCCCCGAAGTTGCTTGGCTACCTCGAAGACGGCACCATCGAAATAGCTCCGCTGGCATTTATGCGTGGCCGCACACTCGACAACGCGTTTGCCATCCTTGACGAAGCACAAAACGCTACCGAAAACCAGCTTAAAATGTTCCTTACGCGCATGGGTCGTTCAGCCAAATTTATCGTTACCGGCGACATCACCCAGATAGACCTGCCCCGTAACCAGTCGTCGGGGCTGGTGCAAGTAACGCGCATTTTGCGCAATATCCCCGGCATCGAATTTATATTCCTCAACGAAAAAGATATCATCCGCCACAAGCTCGTAACGCGCATTATCAAAGCTTACAGCAATCCGCCTACTAATATTAACAACACAAACATACCCAACGATGAACAACACGGTAATAAAGACCAACTTCAGCTTTGATGGACAGAAGAGCCTCTACAAAGGCAAAGTCAGAGATGTGTATAATATCCGCGACCAGTATCTGGTGATGATTGCCACCGATCGCATCTCGGCATTTGATGTGGTACTGCCACGCGGCATCCCTTACAAAGGGCAGGTGCTCAACCAAATTGCAGCCAAATTTCTGGATGCCACTACCGACATCGTCCCCAACTGGAAAATAGATACGCCCGACCCAATGGTGACGGTGGGCATATTGTGCGAGCCTTTTCCTGTAGAGATGATTATCCGCGGCTACCTCACAGGCAGCTCCTGGCGTAGCTATTCCAAAGGTGCCCGCCAGATTTGCGGCGTCCCTATCCCCGATGGCATGAAGGAACACCAGGCTTTTCCGCAGCCCATCATCACACCCACCACCAAAGCCACCCAAGGCCACGACGAGGATATTTCCAAAGAGGAAATTATCGATCAGGGATTGGTTTCTAAAGAAGACTACGAACAACTCGAAAAATATACCGCTGCCCTCTTTGAACGCGGCAGTGTGATGGCGCGGGAGAAAGGCCTGATTTTGGTCGATACCAAGTATGAATTTGGCAAACGCGACGGGAAGATTTATCTGATCGACGAAATCCACACACCCGACTCATCACGCTACTTTTATAGCGAAGGCTACGAAGAACGCCAGCGGAAAGGTGAGCCACAAAAGCAGCTCTCAAAAGAGTTTGTGCGCGAATGGCTGATGGCCAATGGCTTTCAGGGACAAACCGGCCAGGCCGTGCCCGAAATGACCGACGCGTTTGTGCAACAGGTTTCTGACCGTTACATCGAGCTTTACGAATCCATTACCGGTGAGCAATTTCACAAAGCCGACAGCGCGCAGGTGATTGCCCGCCTCGAAAAAAATATCAAAGACTTTTTAAAGAAATGATTCAGGTTGGTTGTGAAATAAATAATTCCGATGCAAAAGTATGCGGGCTAAAGCCCGCAGGTTCCGTACATGGCCATCTTACCCCCGCCCTAAAGGGCAGGGCTATTGAGATGCTGCAGATGAGCTACACACCATAAATACTATCAGAGCCATCAAAATTTATCATTCTTCAATCGTAACTCGTAATTCAAAAATCTAACATCAATCTTCAAAATGAACGAAGACTTTTTTCAGGGATACAAAGGCAGCGCCCTCGAGGTGCTCGAAAAATACAACGTCCGGGTGTGGGGCCAAGCCGACGTGAATACCTCGCGTGGCGCCTTTCAGGGAACTATATTGCCACGCGCCGAAAACGACGACGACCAACATATTGTGATGAAAATTTCGACAGGCTACAACGTGGGCATCGACATCAGCACCATCGTTGACATGACGGAAACCGGCTACAAAAAGGCAAACTATAAAATTCCGGAAAAGGAATTCCCTTACACCGAAAACCTGCCTGCTGTAAAACTCATCGGCACCGGAGGCACCATTGCTTCGCGCCTCGATTACCGCACCGGTGCGGTGATACCGGCTTTTTCGCCCGGCGAATTGTATGGCGCTGTGCCCGAACTTGCCGACATTTGCAACCTCACCACCGAAAAAGTTTTTGCGGTATTCAGCGAAAACATGGGTCCCAAGCAGTACATTTCGCTGGCCAAAGCCATTGGCAAGGAAATCGAAAACGGCATCGACGGCATCGTTATCGGACATGGCACCGACACGCTGCACCATACCGGAGCGGCGCTTACATTTATGGTGCAAAACTCACCTGTGCCCATCGTGCTGGTTGGCTCGCAGCGCTCAAGCGACCGCCCCAGCTCCGACGCCGCCCTCAACCTGATGCACGCCACCTACGCCGCCGGTCATGGCGACATTGCCGAGGTGATGGTGTGCATGTTTGGCCCTACCAGCGACGAATACGGCCTGTTGCACAAAGGTACACGCGTGCGCAAGATGCACTCGTCGTACCGTTCCACTTTCCGCACTATCGGCGATACGCCGCTGGCCATGGTAAGCCGCAAAGGAATTACGCACATCAAAAAAGATTATCACCCGCGTCGCCGCGACCGCAATGTAACCATCAAACCCTACTTCAGCGATAAAGTGACGATGCTTTATTACTATCCGGCTATGAAACCAGATATTCTTGATGCCATGGTGGATCAGGGTTACAAAGGCATTGTGATAATTGGCACCGGGCTGGGCCACGTAAACAAGGAACTTTATCCCGCCATCGAGCGTGCCCATGCCAAAGGCGTGTACATGTACATGACCCTGCAAACCATCTGGGGCTACGTGCACATGTTTGTGTATGATACCGGCCGCGACATGATGGCCAAAGGCATCATCCCCGCCGGCAATATGCTGCCTGAGGTGGCTTTTATAAAACTCGGCTGGGCACTCGGACAAACCGATGACCCGGAAGAAGTGAAGAAGCTGATGCTAACACCTATTAATGATGAAATAACTGCCCGAGAACCATACAACGGATATTTGGTTTATCAGGGCGGAATTCCGGAGGTGGAAGATTTTGTGAAGAGAGTACATAAATAGCCGGAGGTTGGCAGAAAGCCTTCGGTCGGAAGCAGTGCGAGGTGGGCGTCAGGCTTAACCTTGCACCCTGTAGCACTGAAATTATTTAATAAAACTTCCTTTGAATCCCGCCTGGAAATCCTGAAACGACTCCTTTTGGTAGGCCTCTTCGACGATGAAATGAAGCACGGGTTCGAGCTTTTCGGGGGTATTGTAGCCCGGCAGCACGGTGATAAGTTTTATCTCCTGATCCAAAAAGGCAAACGATGGGTACGACATCTTGCCGTTGAGCAGCGCTATGGCTAATTGATGCGTGGAACGGCTTTTGCCGGGGTTGGGGTTAACGTAAGTGTTGCCATTTACAGTTACCGGATCGCTGCCTTCGGCGTCAAACTTCACCGGCCAAAAGTTCTCATTCATATATTTTGCTATCACCGGATCGGTAAAGGTGTTGGCGTCCATCTTTTTGCACCAGCCACACCAATCGGTGTAAAGATCGACAAAGAATTTCTTTGGGTTTTTCTTGTTGAGGGCGATGGCCTCTTCCATGGTGTACCATTTTATCTTGGTTTCGCTCTGTGCCTGCAATGCGCCATACGAGAGTAGTAGCGTGCCGATAAGTAATGCTGAGAATATCTTTTTCATAATGGAAATGCTTTTTTTAAAACTGAAAATACATTGATTAATAACCTAAAAAACACCGTTTCTGTTTAGCTGTAGCTAAAAATAAATTAGTATCCGGCTCTGTCGAGGTCGCGCTGGACGTCTTTATTTTTGATGGTTTCGCGTTTGTCGTAATAGTGCTTTCCGCGTGCCAGCGCGATGTTGAGCTTGGCCCGTCCTTTTTCGTTTACAAACAGCAAAACAGGGATGATGGTAAAACCTTTCTCGTTCACTTTGGTGGCCAGTTTCTTCAGCTCGCGGCGGTTGAGCAGCAGCTTGCGGTCGCGCTTAGGCTCGTGGTTGTAAATGCTGCCAAAAGTATAAATGGCCACATGCATCTCCTTCACAAACAGCTCGTCGCCTTTAAAGGTGCAAAAAGCGTCGCCGATGTTGGCTTTGCCCATGCGTATCGATTTTATCTCGGTACCAGTAAGCTGCAGGCCGGCGGTAAACTGCTCCACCAGAAAATATTGGTAAGAGGCTTTTTTATTTTTTATCTCGATAAGGTTTGCCATAACAGGGCGCAAAAGTAGCGAAAATTCGTTTCAGGGTTTTGGGGAGCTTTTCTAAGTTTTGACGTTTCGAGGTTCTTACGGGGATTTGACGTTTCGAGGTCCTGCGGACGCTCGAAAGTCGGGGACAACAGGATTCTTCGACCTCCTGTGGACGCTCGAAAGTCGGGGACAACAATATCCTTCGAGGTTCTCAGGACGGCGGGAATTCCGTGCTTCCGGGAACCAGATCACACTATGAGGTAACGTTGAGAGGAATCCTGTCGATGCAGGGACTGGTAGAATAGTTTTCCCTACGCCAGAAACCAGCTTGTCTTCACTACGATCGGGAATGTAAATAAATCCGGTAGCCGTTGAATGAAAGAATGTAGGAATCCACTATTCCTTAATAACCTTCCACGACCGATGGCTGCCGGCCAGGGAAATGGAAAGGATGTAACTGCCCGCCGGCTGCCCGGATAAATCCAGGGTGATTTTGGGCTGGCGGATGGTTTGTTGCAGGATGCTTTCGCCTTCCAGCGAAAACAGCTCCAGCTTTACCGGACTGTCATCGTCCGGAATTTCCATGGCAATAGTAAGCAGGCCACGCGTGGGATTGGGAAAGATCGTTACCTGCCGGCTGCCAATGCTGCTTTTGTATTCCACCGAATCCGCAGCCTGCTGCCCGTAGCTTTCTTTCAGTTGCTGCGTAGTGTCTGCCGCTGTTGATTTCAGGTTAATCACTTCCCGTTGGTAGCGATTGCCGGCAGCATCGTAAGCAAACTCCACGTGGGAGAGGGATTGGGAGAGGAGGGATAAACTTGAAATAAAACATAAAATTAAAATAATTATTCTTTTCATCATCTATTTATTATTTAATTGCAAATATTTTGAAATAATACATTTATTCTACCATGATTTTAATTTTGTTGGACAAGGAATGCCAGTAATGATCCCTTGAATTCCTTACGGGACAATGTCCGTAAAAAAGAAAAATTTTGTATTGTCCTTTCCGCAATTTCTTTTCGAGCTTCAAATATAAATCAACTTTTTCAATGGAATCATTCAGAATAAACTTTCCGTTTTCAACAGATTCTTCTATCAACTTTCTAACCACATCTGTTGTGACATTCTTCTTTAGAATCGTTTTTGTGTCTTTATCAAAGAAGTGCCATATATTATACTCATGAAAATCATAATAAGTGTCTTGAAAAAGATAATTTCCTTCTTTATCTTCAAGAAGATAAAATAAGCCACAAACTTTATTAGTAATATAAAATGAGCTATCTAAATAAATCCCGGAAGAAATAGGGAAATCAAGATTTTGACAAATTTGGTCGATCGAATCGTTTTTTATTATACTCAACTTAAGTTCGATAATATCTTTCTTTTTGTAATAGGAAAAGGTAGTATCGATAATTAATGAAACTTGGTTTTTGTCTTTTTCATTAGCTTTATTCTGCGCTGCTCCCTGAAAGATACATAAAACAAAGACAAGGCTTACCCAATATTTTATATTATTTTTCCTCATCAAAATGATAATATAATTAACCCGCTTCTTATATAGTGATAATTCATCCTATTTAAGTGAATCGAAAAACCTGTCCTGCTATAATTAAATTGATAAGCACGAAACTCTAAAATAGAAGTTATCATATCTGCACTTGCGTCTGTGGAATTGTAGCAAGAGTTCCATAATCTAGAAAATGTTCCGTCAAAGTGATCTCTGGCATGAAAATATTCATGATATAAAGTCTCTACTGCCATTGGACTTCCATAATAAAATAATTGCCTAACCCTGTTTTTTGAAATCCAAATCCTATTATTAAAAGTGCCTGATCCATTAGGTATGCGTTGCGTATATCCATTTGCTAATTTCCCTCGAATGCTCATATCTCCGTTTGAATTCCTATGTGGTAAATTATAATGTCTAAAATTTTTATTAGTTCCGACTTCATATCCAACAATTCCTGCTTCTCCCATTTCACTTTCTAAATGTGGCCCCAAAACATTTAACAAGAGGTCAAGTTTAGCATTTATCGATCCCCCGGTAAGTGGATTGAGTTCAAGATCCTTAGCGCTATTATAACCACCAATACTCCCCGATAACCCACCTGTAATTCCTCCTAACATTGCTCCGTTTTTTATCCCACCCCACAAGCCATCGATATTTCCAGTAGCAGCATATCCTGTTATAGCTCCTGATAATGCACCAGCTACAACGCCATTTAAACTTCCAACAGCAAATCCGGGTAGTGCTCCAACGTGCGGGATATTAAAGAAATTTGTACCGCTTGCATAAGACCCAAAAAAACCATTAATTGCACCTGCAATTGACCCCTTCGCAGTAGATATTGCTAAATCTTCTCCTTTTAAACCAGCAGATGAGCCTTGAATATAACTTTGCACTCCTCCGTAGGCCGCACCAATAATCATTGGAACAAACCAAGCCAACTCCCCATCCGGATCGGTGTAAACCAGCGGGTTGTTCATGGCATAGCTGTATCGGTTAAAATTCTGGGAATTGTCGGGAGCCTGCACGTAGTTGTCGGGGCTAAGCATACGACCAAGCAGGGGATCATACATGCGCCCGTTCATATTTATCAGCCCAAATTCATCAAGGTGCTCATGGCCTGTGTAACCACGGGCAAAGAGAAAGTTTTGT
>SABY01000150.1 GCA_009928785.1 Clostridia bacterium
GCACCATTGGCACCCAAAAAACCAAAAATCTCACCCCGCCGCACTGTAAAGTTTAAATCCTTTACCGCAGCAAACGACCCAAATTTCTTCCACAATCCGCTTACGGTGATGATGTTTTCGTTGTCGTTGTTTGAATAAGATGCTGTGCTCATGTTATTGTTAATATTTATTGTTCAATCCGGGGCTGCAGCTCCCTGAAATCTGGCAGTTCCTTAGCCCCCGGTCTAAAGGCCGGTGTTAATTCGCGTCCTTTTGACCTAGCCAGCTTGGGGTCTATTTATTTACTTTGCCTTTGCTGCATCAAATCCATAAAACAATCTTCGATGTTGGGTTTTATTTCGCTTACGCTAATGTCGGTGTGATTTTTACTTTTTAAAAATTCCTTGATTTCAGCGGTTTGCAATCGCTCGTCGGCAGGGGTCAGGTGCAAAGCCTGGCCAAACGGGAAAACAGTTCGGGTTCGGTTGTAATGCGTCAAATCCTGGATAAGGCGGTATGTGTCGCTGGCGCTGATGGCAAAAAGGGGATGCGGAAACTGCCGGATGATGGCGTCGGGCGTATCGGTTTGCATGAGCGCGCCCTGCTGTATCAACGCTACGCGGTGGCAGCGTTGCGCCTCATCCATGTAAGGCGTAGAAACCAGCATGGTGATGCCCTGGCTGCTGATGCGCTGCAGCATGTCCCAAAACTCCATGCGCGACACGGCATCCACGCCCGTAGTAGGCTCATCCAGAAAAAGCACCTCCGGCCGGTGTATCAGCGCACAGCTTAGCGCCAGCTTTTGCTTCATCCCACCCGAAAGCTTGCCGGCAGGCCGGTCTTTAAAAGGTTCTATCTGCTGATAAATATCCTTGATAAGATCATAATTCTCGTGGAGGGTGGTTTTAAATATTGAAGCAAAAAAGGTGAGGTTTTCTTCTACGGTCAGGTCAGGATACAACGAAAAACGACCGGGCATATAGCCCACTTTGCGTCGGATGGCTTTGTAATCTTTCACCACATCCAAACCCAATACACTTGCCTTTCCGCTGTCGGGCAGCAGCAACGTTACCAAAATGCGAAACAGCGTGGTTTTTCCTGCGCCGTCAGGCCCAATTAATCCAAATATTTCGCCCGGCTGCACCTGCAGACTGATGTCGCGCAAAGCCTGAACTTTTCCATACGATTTGCTTACATTTATTACCTCAACAGGATTCATGGTTGCTGGCGGTTCAGAAAGTTAACTTCGGCGGGCATACCAATTTTCAGGCTGCCGTCGTTGGGCACCAGAATGGTAACTGCATAAACCAGATTCACACGCTCTTGCTTGGTTTGGATTATCTTGGGTGTAAACTCTGCATTGTCGCTGATGGTGCTCACGCGCCCTGTCAGGCGTCGGTTTTCGGTGGCGGTGCGGTCTATCAAAACTTCCACACTGTCGTTAAGGTGGACGCCGGGCAACTGGTCGCCGCTGATATACACTTTGAGTTTCATCGGATCGAGGTCGGCAATTTTATACAGTGCCTTTCCCGGCACAGCCATCTCGTGGGCATTGGCATATTTGGTAAGAACTGTGCCTTCTATGGGATTGATGATCAGTGATTTTTCTATCGATTCATCCACCTGCAAAATTTGTTGCTCCAGCGATTTCATCTCACTATATACTGCCTGCTTCTGACTTTTCACCACCGCCACCTGCCGGTCGAGCACCTCCATTTGTCCGGTGATGTCGTCGAGCTGCTTTTGCGTGGCAGCGCCTTCTTCATACATTTTTTTGAATCGCACAAGGTCGCGTTTTACATTCTCTTTTTGCTGAAGATAAACCGCCACCTGCGCATCGAAGTTGGGGATACGATCGAAAATAGCCTGTCGCTGTGCCGTAAGCTGGCCGCGCCGCAAACTAAGGGCTGTGGTATCGATAAATCCCAGCTTCTGCCCTACCGTCAGTTGGTCGCCCTCCTCTATGTCGAGCTGCATAATTTCGCCCGAGGCCTGCGCTGCAATGGCAACTTCGGTAGCCTCAAAATTGCCATAAGCATCCGACAAATCATCGCGATCGTTGCAGGCCGAAAGGAAAAATAATATTGCGAAAGCAAATGATACCTTCAAAATATGTCTGGTCATGGTTTTCATTTTTAAAATTTAAAAATTATAAAGCTCCGATTGTCTTCAAATAATTCACTTTTGCCATCGAAAGCTGAATGCGGTGCAGCTCCAGCTCCATAGTAGCGCGCGTTTCGCGATTAAGCTCATCGAGGTAGGCCGAAGATGTGATGCTGCCGTTGTCGAGCTGCGAAGCCGCCGCACGTGTGATGCGCCGACGCAAGGTAATAATCTCCTCGTCTTTGCCGATCAGACTGCTGTATTTTTCTATCTGCGCAATGTCGTCGATTACCCTTATGCGTGTGCTGCGGTCGAAAGCCTCCTTTTGCGCCTGGATGATTTCGCCGTTGATGGCAAGCAATTGCAGTTGGTTGTTTTTCTTATTCCAATTGATAATATCCCATCGCAGACCCACGCCGAGCAGGTAGTAGGTGTCAAACTCATTGCTTAGCATATTCAATCCGGGCTTTCCGTAACCGGCTCTGCCGGTTGCCGATATTTTGGGCATGTACGCCGACGAGGTCAATTGCCGCGATTGCTGTAGTTTGTTTTGCTGTGTCCCCATCAACAGATATTCCGGACGCTGGTTTTGAAATGATAAGGTGTAAACAGGCGGGTCAGGCAGCAGCAGCACGGTGTTGTGGTTGAGCGGTATTTGAAGCAATTCGCCAAGCATGTTGTAATTGGCAGCCAGGTCGGCATCCATTTCGGTGATATTTTGGTCGAGTTGCAATATTTGCGCCTGCAGCACATCGGCATTGGTGGGCAGCACCATGCCGTGCGCCACACCAGAAGCTATCTCGGTGAGTCTTTCGGCTACAGCCTGCTGATTGATAATTAAAACCTGCCTGCTTTGCTGCAAAAGCAAAATTTTGAAATAAAGTCCGTTCACCTGTTCCTTTACTTTATATAGCTCCACATCTATTTGCTGCTTTGCAATGTCAAGGTCGATTTGCTGCAAAAGTTTTTGCTGACGCGTCACCCCTCCATCCCAGATAAGCTGATCGAGCGAGAGGTAAAAGTCGTACATGTCTTTGTCGGGAGATGGGATGGCCATCCCTGGGACTTCCAGCGGTACTTTGGTAACATCACTCTGGTAGCTGGCCCGGCCATTGGCGGCGAGCTGCGGCAGATAGTTCTTGTCGAGATTTTCGATTTGCAACTGTGTCGCCTCTTGGTTTAGCGACTGCTGACGGATAAGCGGCCAGGACTGCACAGCAAGCCGTCGTGCCTCCTCAATCCGCAGCGTGTCGGGCTGCGACTGCACCGAAACCCCGCCTGCCACAATACACAGCAACATCAGCAAAAAAGATTTGCCTTGCTTTTTCATAATCGTATCGAATTATAAATGAATTGATATACTTCTTCCTTTCTCTGTGCCACAAATTGCTGCCAGTGTGCGGCATCGTCGTTCATGAGCATGAGCTGCAGGATAGGCATGGCAACAAAGGTATTCAATACAGTAAAACTTCCTTTTTTTTTGGCGAAAGCCAATGAATTTTCGACTGTGTAGCCATTGTTGAATATTTGAATGATGGTGGAGGAAAATAGTGATAGATAGACAAATCTCTATCGCTCCTGACAACTCGGTCAGTTGAGATTTCGAAATTGATATTTATTTGAAACTTTGATTTATTGTCATTTGAAAATGAACGGCAAAACCTCGCCGATTTACGCGAAAGCCAAACGCAGCTTCACAAATGACCTCTTACACTGCCATCATTTCCTTTTCTTTGGCATCGCTCAGTTCGTCGATTTGCTTGATGTATTTATCGGTGAGTTTCTGTATTTCGTCCTCCAGGCGCTTAATCTCATCTTCGGGGATACCATCTTTTTTGAGTTCTTTGGCTTCGTCGTTAGCGCTGCGGCGTATGCTTCGGATGGCAACTTTGGAATTTTCGGCTTCGGTTTTGGCTTGCTTCACCAGATTGCGGCGCCGTTCTTCGGTGAGTGGTGGCACCTGAATGCGCAGCACTTCGCCATCGTTGCGCGGGTTGAAGCCCAGATTGGCGGCCATGATGGCCTTTTCCATTACCGACAACATATTGCGATCGAAAGCCTGCACCACAATCTGGCGTGCGTCGGGGGTGTTGATGTTGGCAGCCTGGCTAAGCGGCGTCATCACACCATAATAATCTATTTTTACATCTTCGAGCATGGCCGGCGAAGCCTTGCCCGTTCTTATCTTCTGAAACTCGCGCTCAAGGTGCGTTATAGCGCTGCGCATTCCTTCGTGGGCGCTGTCGAGAACAAATTGGCTATCTTCAGTCATCGTTTGTCAGTTTTGATGTTTGTATGTGCAAAGATACAGCATTGCCGCAAATGACGCAGCAGCGGGCATTATTTTTTTTTGATGGCTAACCATTCAGATGCTGTGGACGCAATAAGTCGTTGACAGTTTTTACGGGATTAAAAGTTTCGATGGGTACTTCCACGAAAAGTGTAATCCAGTCGGCCATAGCGCCATTCCACAGTCCGGGCAGCTCCTGCGCCTTGAGATCCTGACCATCTTTTGATTTTTTAGAAATAAAACCAGTGGAGGCATCGATGTGGTGATGCAGGTCGAAACTCCGGCCACGATAGTCGCGCACGCTGCACACCAAATCCACGGGGTTGAAATGTGTGGCTTTGCTGATGATTTCATTTTGTTTTGAATCCTTCGTATCCATTTGCGACGCCTCCACAATTTGCAGCGAAACTTCTCCCTTTTCGTTTTTTACCCAGAAGGGGCCGCCGCCAGGTTCGCCTTCATTTTTTACCATGCCGGCAATGCGCATGGGGCGGTTGAGTAGCTTTATAAGCTCATCACGCTTTGCATCGTAACTCAAATTGTTAAATTCCCCGGTCATTTGAAGCATCAATTCCTTTTTAGCGAAAGCTACCATTTCGTCGATACGTTCTTTAGAAATGCTGGCTTTTTCGAGCTGCCGCAAATATTCGTCCACCTGTGCTTTGAGCTTTAGCAACAACCCGCCAATTGCTTTTTTGTAAAGATGGGTGGCTTCTTTCAGGCGGTCGGGCACAATGTTGTCGATATTTTTGATAAAAATAATGTCGCCATTCAAATCTTTAAGGTTTTCGATAAGCGCGCCATGGCCACCCGGACGAAAGACGAGTTTACCGTTTGCATCCCGGAAAGGTTGATTTTCCATATCAACGGCGATGGTGTCGGTAGAAGGTTTTTGTTCAGAAAAAGTGATCTGATATTTTACGCCATAGCGTTTTTCGTACTCCGGTACAGCCTGCGCTACAGCCTGCTCAAAACGCGCACGGTGCTCGGGCGAAACCGTAAAATGAAGCTGCACCACGCCATCGGCATCCGCCACATAATGGGCGCCTTCCACCAAATGTTCTTCGAGTGCGCGGCGTGAGTTTTCTTCGTATTGATGGAATTTTAGCAGGCCTTTCGGCAAATTAGCATACCCAAGTCCTTTATCTTCGAGCAGATGCTTCACCACCACATCGTATTTTTTTTGCTGCAAAAGCGCATCAAGGTCGTAACCATCACTTTTGAGCGCCTGACGTAGGTCGTCGATAAAAGCATATTTGTGTATGTTTTGCAGGAAATGCCAAACGCTGTCGGTTCCTTTTTGGCTTTGCAATTTTGCAACGGCCTCATCGCTTCCATCGTAGCTTTCGGCAAATTCAAAGAGATGCTTAAACATACGCGTGGCCGCTCCGGAAGCAGGGACAAACTTTAGCAACCGGTGCTTGCTGCTGTGGTGATCGTAAAAACTGGCCAATTGCTCGATTTCATGCGCATCGAACACACGCAGGCCATTGCCGGGAGTAGCGGCATCGGTTAGTTGCGCAGACGGAAATCCTTGTTTGAAATTTTCGAGTTGCTGACCAATCTGTTGGCGGCTGATACCTTTCTCTTCAATCTGGCGGAGGTCTTTTTCGTTAAACATAATGCATTCAGTTTTTTGATAAGTCAAGAATAGCGGCAAAAATACCGGAAAAAGCGCTGGTAGCAGGGTTAATTAGTTTTAAAAAACAACAGTGGTTTCAAAAGCAAAGTGGTTTTTAGTTTTGTGGGAATTGGGGTTTTTCTTGTGTAGGCCTTAAAGTCGTTAACGACTTTAAGGCCTACACAAGAAGGTGCCAGAATCAACAAAAGGTCCTTGCCTCAGCCAGTACAAAAACCAGAGCGCACCGATAATCTTTGTTGCAAAAGATACATCAACGGGAAGCACAGGTGCAGAGCACCGAAATATTATTATTCTGAGTTTTTCAGCAGACCCTATTTAACAAACCCCACAGATTGAGGAGCCGTACACCCCTAATTTATGTTAAAATAAAACCACCTTCACGCCGACGTGCGGCAATCTTTCTATTTTTACCCGTGCATTTTTGGACGATATCACCATCATTCACCACAAAAACTACAGCACCGTGTACAGAATAGAAAGCAAAATCGACGTCGCTTCCGCAGAATTTACTGCTAACAAAAGCAAATATCTCGAAATTTTAACTCTTTACCGCGAACGACTGCGGCAGGTTCGCAAAGGCGGGCCACAGGCGTCGGTCGAACGACACAAAGAGCGCGGCAAGCTGCTGGCACGCGAGCGCATCGACCTGCTCATCGACCGCAACACGCCATTTCTTGAACTGTCGTCGCTGGCAGCCTGGGGCATGCACGATGACGGGTTTCCCTCGGCAGGCATCGTCACCGGCATCGGCGTAATTCATGGCCGCGAAAGCATCATCGTAGCCAACGACGCCACAGTAAAGGGCGGCACTTACGTGGCCGAGACTATCAAGAAACACGTGCGCGCCCAACAAATCGCCATCGAAAACCATTTGCCCTGCGTTTACATGGTCGATTCTGGTGGCGTCTTCCTTCCGGAGCAGGCACGCGTGTTTGCCGACAGGTTCGACTTCGGAAGATTTTTCTACAACCAGTCGCAACTGTCAGCGTTGGGAATTCCACAGATAGCCATCGTGATGGGATCGTGCACAGCCGGCGGCGCCTATGTTCCCGCCATGAGCGACGAAACCATCATCGTTAAAAAACAAGGCACCATATTTATTGGCGGCCCGCCGCTCGTCAAAGCCGCCACCGGTGAAGAGGTCTCTGCTGAGGAGCTGGGTGGCGCCGACGTGCATACCGCTATTTCAGGCGTTGCCGACCACATGGCCGAAAACGATCGCCATGCCATCCAGATTTGCAGAAACATTTTCCAGACTTTTCCCAAAAAGGAAAAACAGTTGCTGGAGCTGTCGCCAATAGAAGTGCCTTATTACGATCCCGAAGAACTCTATGGCATAGCACCGGTTGACCTTCGCAAGCCCGTCGATTCCAAAGAAATCATCGCTCGCATGGTGGATGGCAGCCGCTTCCACGAATTTAAAGCACGCTACGCTCCCACGCTGGTAACAGGATTTGCTAACATTATGGGATTTCCGGTAGGCATCATCGCCAACAATGGCGTGCTCTTTAGCGAGTCGTCGCTCAAAGGCGCCCATTTTATCGAGCTTTGCGCCTTTAGGAAAGTCCCCATTCTTTATCTGCAAAATATCACCGGATTTATTGTAGGCAAAGAATACGAGCGCCGTGGCATCGCCCGCGACGGAGCCAAGTTTGTGCATGCTACCGCCAACGCCGGAGTACCAAAATTTACCGTTGTTTTTGGTGGCTCCTTTGGCGCCGGCAACTACGCCATGGCCGGACGGGCTTATGACCCACGCCTGCTGCTGATGTGGCCTAATGCGCAAATATCGGTGATGGGCGGTGAGCAGGCTGCTGGTGTGCTGATTCAGGTAAAAGAAGACCAACTGGCCGCAAAAGGCCAACAACTCGACGACGCCGTGCGTGAATCCATGCGTCAGGAAATCCTGAAAAAATACGAAGAAGAAGGATCGGCCTATTACTCCACCGCACGCCTCTGGGACGATGGCATCATCGATCCTATCGACACCCGCAAAATACTGGCGATGGGCATCGCCGCCTCACTCAATAAAAAATTCGAGGAAACCAAATTTGGAATATTTAGAATGTAGCAGGAGAATGATGGTTAAGAGTTCATACCTGATGGTAAATAGTTAATAGTTAATATAATAGTTAATTGTTGCTGGTTTCTGGCGGACGATTAACAGATAACGATTAACAAGTAACGATTGACGAATTACGATTGACGAATTACGATTGACGAATTACGATTAACGAATTACGATTAACGAATTACGATTAACGAATTACGATTAACGAATTACGATTAACGAATTACGATTAACGAATTACGATTAA
>SABY01000151.1 GCA_009928785.1 Clostridia bacterium
ATATTGACCAATCCCGTTGCCCTTAAATAACGGAAGCATGCATCTGCATAGTCTCGCATATTGCCAGCTTTGGTTTTTAAAAACCTTGCTGTTGAAGCATCAGTTGTTTCTCTTGTTTGTGTGTTACCGGAGCTGATATCGGAACTATAGATTTCTCTTAATTCTCTTTCTAAATATTCAGCACGGAATCGCTTGTAGTTGCCTTCATCGTGTGCTTTTGCAATCCGGAATTGGTCAATTTCTTGAACAACTGCATGAAATTCTCTGTAATCAACTAACTGCAAACCAAAAAACATCAATTCATCAAACTTCAATGAACCAAAGTGTCGGATGAGTCGGAATAATTCAAGATAAGGCTTAACCCAAAACTCAGCCGACTTTTCTGTTGGCTTATGGTAAGGCGAAGGAACCTGGAATTTTAGCAACTGCCTTAAAAAAATTTCCTCTTTTCGTCTTGAGCTTACTAACTCTTCGCCTGCCGGTGTTAGTCGGATAGTAGGTGAGAGAATAACAAATCCAAGTGCTTTTGGTGCTCGGTTTATTCGGTCTCTTGCACTAAATGCAGGATCATTAGCCCCCTCGCCATGAAAAAAGTTTTCCTCTTTCAATAGCTTCATAAATGCTCTTTGTGTTTCTGTATTCCATCGTTGCCCTGAAAAATGGGTGTTTAGCAATCCAATTTCAGGAATCATCTTAGCGGGAGTCCTTGGGGACGTTGTAACGAAAATCACCTTACTACCTATTCTTGCCATACCGTATTACTGTGCAAATTCTTTTTCAAATTCTAATTGAGGGTAACGTTTCCTTGCTTCATTTCCATAATTTGATATCAAAATATGATTCGCTGCTGACTTGAATCTGTTTCTAATATTCACTGCATAGGATTTTCCGTATTCATCAACAATCATTTCTCCATATAATTTTTCAGTTAATGGAGTTCTACCAATTACCATAAGGGCTTTGCATTTGAGCTGTTTGTATTGGTTGGCTAATTCAATATGATTATTTTCATCAAATCCATCCTTGTATTCGATATTTCCATAATCTGAAAAAACACTGTCATAAGGCGGGTCTAAAAACATAAAATCATTCTCTTCGGCCATCTTAAAAATCTCGGAATAATTAAGATTGTAAACTTCTGTGTTAGCAAGTAAGGTACTGTGTGCTTTAGTGACCAATGAAGTATTTAGACTGGCATATCGTCCGTAGGGCACGTTAAACTCGCCTTTGGAATTATAGCGTATCATTCCTGAATACGCTGTCTTGTTAATGAAGAAATAAAGGAAAGCATCAGAATATTTTTTTTCTTTCAAATTATTGAACATATCCCTGACTTGATAATAAAGTGGTTCGTTTTCATCATCTACTCGTTTGTTAGGCGTTTTGCTCTTAAGTTCTTCAAACCTTTTTCGATTTATTTTATATATATTTTTTATTTCAGTTAATTCAGCATTTAGGGTTTCAAAGTTGTCTTTTACGCCCAAATAAAACGCCATTAGTTTTGAGTTAATGTCATTTATGATTGCTCTTTTTGGTTCTAAATGAAAGAATAACGCACCACCTCCAAAAAACGGTTCAATGTATCGTCCACTAAATTGTGGGATATGTTTTATTAAATGAGGAATCTCCTTTGATTTCCCTCCTCTGTATTTTACTAACGGCTTCATGCTTTGGCAGTTTTGTCTTTATATTTTAAAATGGTTTCCGCAACCATATTTAGAATTTGTGTTGCTTCATCTTCTTCGGCAATAATGTCGTAAACTTTGTCTGCCGACCATAAATGAATCAGCTCTTTTGAGTCAACTTCAAGTAAGTCTGCAAGAATTGAAACCTGTTCTCTTTTAGCCCGCCTGCCACCTTTTTCAATTTTACAATATGTTGCCGTGTCAATTTCCAACGCAGCAGCCAATTGTCTTTGAGGGATTTGTTTTCCCTCCCGAAGTGCCCTTATTTTATTACCAAATATTTTTGACATAAACTTGTCTTGACGTTACTTGGCAAAATTAATTTATTTTTCTAAAAACTCATCTTTCTTCAATATTTTTTTTCATTTCTAAACCCATCGAATTCGATGGAATTAAAACCCGGATTATTAATTTTCAGGAGCCAAAAGTAAGGAATTAATACCCACAAACAGGGATGCGCGATTTTAATTTCATAAACAGTGAAAATCGAAAATTATGGCTTTTATTTCTGACCCTGCTTAGCCATCGAATAATGAGTTTGGAAGCATCAGCAGAAATGGCACTGATTGTTTGTAATCTAAATCAGTATATTCAAGCCCCAACAGGCGGATGTTTTTGTAATAGTGTTGATGTTGCCGGTAATAGTATTTTTCGCTTTGCACAAACCATGCTTTTTCATCCAACTTTTCCGCCAGGAACCATTTTTCGAGCAGGCGGGCACTGCGTCCGTTCCCGTCGTTCCACGTGTGGATTTTCGCAAATATCAAATGAATCCTGGAGGCGAAGAAAAAGACCTCTCCCATGCTCAATTCAGTTTTGAGCAGTAGCTCCACTGCTTTACGCCTTTTTATTCAAGCATTTCCTTTATTCGGTTCATATCCGCATAAATTCAGGCAGCCAAAATATGGATAATTCTTTAAGCTCTGATATTAGTTTTTGTGTGTAGCTCATCTGCAGCATTTCAATAACCCCGTCCTTCAGTGCGGGGTAAGATAGCCCGGACGAAATCCGGCGGGCTTTAGCCCGCAATACTTTTACATCAATTTCATTTTTTAATAGCCGATACGCTTTTTAGTTTTTCAATCGCAAAATTATGCACAAATCACCAGCTACCCGGGTTTTTCCATTATCCAGGATCATCCGGCGGCAATAGCTGCGAAGGCTTCGATCTCTTTTTCCAGCTCATTTTTAGCTATCAACCCATCTATTAGTTCCGGTGGAATGGTTGCTGTTGTGGCGCCGAGAATCATGCCGAGGATCATTCCCCTGTGAACATTGTCGCCCCCGGCATTCACATTGGCCAGGAGCGCTTTTTCAAAATCGAAACGGTATTTCCAGGCAAGGTAGATCAGCATTGGTGTTCCATGCTCTGCAAAGCAGGCTGTCGAGAATATTTTCTTCAGCACGTCGCTTTCAGGATGTTCGCTGGCAAACTTTTCGATATCCCACGGGGCATCGCCAAATTCGGTGTGCAGTTTCCACATGACGTCAGCAGGCACGAGGCCCATGCCGCCATTCTGCTGGTATTGGGCAAATAATTCCTTCCCGGTATATCTGGGCAACCCCATGTTATCGGCGATTTCCTTTGTCGATTTTGCCGGATCATGGCCTTTTACCAGCGCATTGAGCAGCGGAACCACAACGGCCAGGGATGCTGAAACATTCTCGCTGTGATGGGTCAAATATTGATGTCCGACCGCAAACCCCAGGGCATTGTATCTATCGCTGTGAAGCAAAGAAATTACCATCGGTCTTATCATTCCACCCAGCGCATTCATTCCGGCGTATCGGTATTGGTTATCAGCGCAGGCTGCCGGCGGAATTCCCTTTGAATAGTTCTCGAACCAGGCTCTGAGAAATCCCTCCGTGTAAGGATCGTTACTGTTCCCCGGTGTGGTCATGAAAACGATAAATGATTCGAGGAATTTGTCGGGATTGTAACCCCCGTTTTCGATCACATGACGCATCAACACCCTTACCAGGAGTGCATTCAGCGTGTTTTCCCCAGCTTTCAATCCTACATGGTAATGAAACCGGTCATTTATTTTTACCACACCATTTTCATCAACGCCAAATCCGCTCTCGTCGAAATTGTTGTAAGAAGTATCATAAAACCTGAGGTGCTGATGAAGGATGTCATATTTCCGACCTGATTTTTCAGCCGCCTTCACATCAGGTTTATATTTTGTCCCTACCAAAGAAGCCTCCACGTGATTATCCGGCGGAGATTTATAGCCAACAACCGGTTCGCCAAGGTATTTCGGAATATTTGATGTGTTGTAAAACCAGTGCGCCGGCATGGCCAGGGCATCGCCGATAAACAGTCCCCAAAGGGAATTTTTTATGCGTTGTTTGGTTTCGTTGGATAGTGCTTTCAAAATGGAAATTGTTTAGGTTTATTTAGATTCTTATACCAAAGTTATTTCAAAACAGTCCAAAATAATTTTGGAATTTAGTGCTGTTACGCTGAAAGTTCCGACACTTTGGTGCCTATGGATAATAGTGTTTGGCACCATTGAGCGAAGCGAACATTAGTACATTACATTATTCCAATCAGTATTATGCAAACAGATACAAATAACCAATGTTTAACCGGTCGCCAAATCAATGTCACTACGAAGGCTATTTCTCATTTTTAAATGATTGGATTGGTTACAGCGGCAGAGTAACTTCAAGGCAAAAAAAAAGCCTTGCAACGATGAAGTTAACAAGGCTATAATTTTTAATGATGTGCCCAGAACAAGAATCGAACTTGCACTCCCTTGCGAGAACTAGTCCCTGAAACTAGCGCGTCTACCAATTCCGCCACCTGGGCAAAGCGGGGGCAAAAGTAATACTTTGTTCGAAAAACCAAAACAAAAGTTTATTTTTTTCTTCTGCCGCCACTCCTGCATTTTATCGCGTGCGACCGGGATACACTTTGAGTGCCTCGCCCAGTATTTTTATCGATTGCTGCAAATCTTCCACTTTCAGCACATAGCTGATGCGCACTTCATCGAGGCCACGACCCGGCGTAGAGTAAAAGCCCGTAGCCGGCGCCAGCATCACAGTCTGGTTTTCGTAGTGGAAGCTGTCGAGCAGCCATTGGCAAAACTTATCGCTGTTGTCGATGGGCAGGCGTGCCACCACATAAAAGGCACCGGATGGATTGGGGCACAACGCTCCGGGAATCTTGTTGATGGCGTCGTAAACCGTATTGCGGCGCTTGTGATATTCAGCCAGCACTTCCTCAAAATATATGTCGGGCGTGGCAATGGCTGCTTCGGCAGCTACCTGACCTAGGCTGGGCGGGCTTAAGCGTGCCTGTGCAAATTTCATGGCGTTGGCCATCAGCTCTTTATTTTTCGAAATCATCACGCCGATGCGCACGCCGCACATGCTGTAGCGCTTCGACACGGAATCTATCAAAACAGTATGCTGGTCCAGACCCGGAAGATTCATCACCGAGTGATGCTCCAGCCCATCATAACAAAACTCACGATACACTTCGTCGGCAATCAAAAACAAGTCATGTTTCAATGCCAGTTCGCCAAGCGTTTTCAGCTCTTCCTGATTGTAGAGGTAGCCAGTGGGATTGTTGGGATTACAAACCAAAATAGCTTTGGTGCGTGGAGAAATCACCTTCTCAAATTCGGCGATGGGTGGCAATCCGAAACCCGTTTCGATGGTGCTGTTGATAGGAACTACTGTGATGCCGGCATTGGTGGCAAATCCGTTGTAATTGGCATAAAAAGGTTCCGGAATGATGATCTCGTCGCCCGGATCCATGATGCTTTGCATGGTAAAGAGCAGCGCCTCCGAAGCGCCCGCGCCCACAATAATCTCGTCGGGCGAAACATCAATATTATACTTGTGATAATAGTCGGCCAGCTTCTGGCGATACGAGCTGTTGCCCGCCGAGTGGCTATAGGCTATCAGTGGCTCGCTGAAGTTGCGAACAGCTTGCAGCGCTATCTCTGGCGTTTTTATGTCGGGTTGCCCGATGTTGAGATGAAAAACTTTTACGCCACGCTTTTTGGCTTCTTCGGCAAAGGGCACCAGCTTACGGATGGGTGAAGCAGGCATCATCTTGCCTTTTTGTGATAATTTCGGCATTTTCAAAAGTTTATTTTGTTTTTAAAAATAAAAAATCCCGGCCTCACTGTGGTGAAGACCGGGACAAATTTCAGCATTTTATCACGCTGGCAGGCGGATGTAAGAAATACTAATATCCGCCAGGCAGTATTATTTGCCGCCCATGGGCTTAGCGTTTTCAGGAGGAGTTGTCTGGTCGGGCTGCAGCACCTGGCCGGTAATGCGCAATACTACGGTTTCGGTTTTGGCATTGCTTTGCACGGTGATGGTTTTGTTGATGCTGCCAATGCGGTTGGTTTTGTACTCTACATTGATGATGCCGGTTTGTCCGGGAAGGATCGGCTCGCGGGGCCATTTGGGCACGGTGCATCCACACGACGAACGAACATTGGTGAGGATCAGCGGCTCTTTGCCGGTGTTGGTGAAGGTAAACTCGCAATTGCCATCGCCCTGGTAAGGAACGGTGCCGTAATCGTGCACGTTTTTATCAAATGAGATTTCGGGTGCATTGGGATTTGCCTGAGGTGCGGCCTGCTCGTCGGTTTGTGCCATTACAAAGGCAGCAAACATTAGCATTGTAAACATTAAAGCGATCTTTTTCATGTGTTTGGTAGAATTAGGTTATTGATAAATGTTTAAAAATTTCATCTAAAACTGTTGATGACAAAAATAGGTAAGAATAAACGGCACCTGGAAAACAAAATATTTTATTTATTAAAAAAAAGAAAAACACGATTACTAAAAATTGATTATCAACGTGTTACTTTCATTTTTTCTTTGTTAATGAAATGTAAACCAAACATACTATTTTTGGCGGCTTCAACCCATAGGTGTTTATTCGAAATTTTTTAATGAAAAAAATCATTATTGCCACTTCAATCCTGTTGTTTTTGATGGTAGCAGTTGCCAGTGGCCAGAATGCCGCCGACAGCCTTGATAAAGAAGAAAAAGTAAAGACCGGCTGGAACTTCGGCCTGTTGCCGGCCATTTCGTGGGACAACGACCTGGGTTTTCAATACGGCGGCCTCATTAATCTATACCATTACGGCGACGGCTCCCGCTATCCGCTTTACAATCATTCTGTTTATCTGGAGGTTTCGGCTTACACGCGTGGCAGCGGCATCTACCGCATGATGTACGATAGCGACCGCCTCATCCGCGGCTTGGGCATTACCATCGACATAAGTTATCTGCCTAACCAGGCCTACAATTTTTATGGATGGAATGGCTACGAAGCAGTGTATCAGCCACAGTGGGAAGACGACGAAGAACCAGAGGGAATTTACCGGTCGCGGGTTTTTTATCGGTATGATAATCGGATGTTTCGTTTTAAAACGGATGTAAACGGCAAGCTATCAGGGAAGTTTCGTTGGCTGGCGGGTTTACAGTATTATCATTTTGATATTGCAACGGTGGATATCGATAAACTCAACAAAGGCAAAGATGAAGCCCACAAGCTTCCTCCCACCAGCGAGCAGCCGGGGCTTTACGATAAGTATGTAAGTTGGGGATTGATCGCTGCCGACGAAGCTACGGGTGGCAGCCTGACGCTGCTCAAAGGCGGCGTGATGTACGACAGCCGCGACAACAAGCCCAACCCAATGCACGGCATCTGGAGCGAAGCCGCGCTGGAAGTGGCGCCAAAAGCGCTGGGCACCATCAATGAGGGCTATGCAAAACTTAGCATCACCCACCGGCAGTATTTCACCATCGTCCCCCGGCAGCTTGCTTTTGCCGCAAGGGTGGCTATGCAAACAACAGTGGCCGGACACACACCTTTTTATATGCAGCCGCTCGTCATCACCTCCTTTTTGCGCGGCGCCACCGAAGAAGGGCTGGGTGGTGTTCGTAATCTACGCGGCGTTCCCCGCAATCGGGTGGTGGGCGATGGTATTGCTTACGCAAATCTTGAATTACGTTGGAAGACTTTGAGAACCACGCTCTGGAATCAAAACTTCTATCTCGGCGTGAATGCTTTTGCTGATGCTGGCCAGGTAATCAACAAAATAGATGTTCGGCCACAGGTAGAGGCGCTCCTATTGCCCGACCAGAACGAATATTTCGATTTTGGTGCGGAGAGTTTACACGTTTCGTATGGCCTGGGCGTTCGCATCGCGATGAACCAAAACTTCATCCTTGCCATCGATTACGGCATCGCCGCCGACAAACGCGACGGAACCAGCGGGTTTTATATCGGACTGAATTATTTGTTCTAGAAAAGAGAGGGGAGAGGGAGAGGGGAGAGGTTAGAAGGTTGAGATCACGGCGTTTTTGGAAATTGCTTTATTGTCCCGCGTTTGGACGAGGGATTAGAAGTTGGAAATTGGAGGTTAGAGGTTTGAAATCATGGCGTTTTTGGAATTTGCTTTATTGATTTGTGGAATTTGTCCGCCGGTGTTTGGACGAGGGATTAGAAGTTGGAAATTGGAGGTTAGAGGTTTGAAATCACGGCGTTTTTGGAATTTGCTTTATTGATTTGTGGAATTTGTCCGCCGGTGTTTGGACGAGGGATTAGAAGTTGGAAATTGGAGGTTAGAGG
>SABY01000152.1 GCA_009928785.1 Clostridia bacterium
CATACTGCAGTATGGCGGGGTTTGGCTGTCAGAACTGTCATTCAATATTATTTCACGATAAGCTTTTGAATGATGGTTTCTGTATTTGTTTGGATTTTGATAAAATACAAACCTGACGCAATAGTGCTAAGATCGATTTTTTGATTGTCGGATGAGAGGTGGCTTTGGATCATTAAACAGCCTTCCTGATTGCTGATTTGCACATTTTTTATATCCTTGCCCGTTACGGTAACGATATCACTTGCCGGATTGGGGTAAATCTGAACAGTGGCAGCCGCTTTGCCGGATACGCCTGTATATATTTCACTTCCCCCTGGCTGCAGGTAGAAGTCGTAACTATACACCATTTGCCCTTCGATTACCAGATTTTGGATGGTTTGGCCGATGTAGCCCGGCGCGGTACAGGTAAGGTCGTAAGTGCCGGTATTGAGCCATAACACATAGTGGGCGCCAAATGGTGTGGTGCCCGCAATGGTACCATTATCGGTATTGGTGGTGCTTACCCAGGCCTCGCTGATGGAGAGGTTGGTAGCGGCATCGCGGACAAAACCCTGAATTTTGTAGGGTGCTCCTTCTATGGTAATCATTACCGGGCCGGCTTTGGGCGATTCGCCGTTGGTATAAACCGCCGATACACCATAGATATGCGTTCCGGATGGTACTGATACATCTACGTAATTCGTTGGTGTAAGTGCAACTTCTGCCAGAAACGCTTCATCACGGTATATTTTATACCCTGTAAGGTCGGTAGGTGGCGGAGCGTCCCAGTTCAGCGTTACATCGGTGCCAGCAACTTGCGCTACAAGATTCGTGGGCGGATCAAGAATGGGAGCTGGTTCAAAGGAAATTTTATTGAGAAACTGGAAGCTGCCGGCATAGACCAATGTGCTGGTGCCTGCGGTTACGTCGGCAAGATGGATGCCCTGCCCGTTGGTCCACATGATGTTGCCATTGCCAAGTTCGATGCAGCCACGGGCACCGCCACCGGATGTTCCGCCAATAATCGACAGATAATTGCCCTCGCTGTCGTAGCGGTGTACTCCGGAGGGATAGCCACTGGTGGAATTGGAGAATGAGGCTGCCAGGTATTGTCCATTGGCGGTTTCGGTAATCTGCTGGATAAATTTTATTTCTCCTGGAACATTCCAGGAGTTGAGGAAGGTGCCATCAAGGTCGTATTCGCCTATCTGCGAGGGATTACCCCCATCATCAGAAAAGCTGATGAGCACGTGGTTGCCGACATAGGGCAAGAATGTCCAGGAGCTGCCATTTACCGGAAAGTTGCCGGTAATGGTACCATCAAAATCGATTTGAATCACCGCATTTCCCGGTGCACCATTGCCCGTACCCGCATTGGCAAGCCATACCATGTTGTTGATAATGTTTAAACCTCTTAAATTATCCAGGCCGCCGGTTATCGCACCAAGTGGGTTGCCCAACATATCCAGACGATATACCTTGTCTTTGGTTTGATCAGATACCCAAAGCTCGTCCTGTACGCGGATGACCTGTTTTACTGTGCCAGGGTCAAGGCCCGTGAGTATGATATAATCATCATACGTGAGTGTACCATCCTGCGGGTTGAGGAGGATGATTTTTTTGACATTGTCGGCAGCACCAATCACGGCGATGAAATCGCCCTGGGGCTGCGCTTGCACAAGATTGCTGAAAAGATACACGAACAGAGCAATCCAAACTGTTTTTGTGGTAAATAGATTTTTCATAAAACGCCTTTCTGTTTGTTGATGAATAATGAATTAAAAAAAACTAACAATATCCTCGTGATGTAATGATTGGCTGCTATTTTTTATGACTTACAAATCTATTAAAATTTTTTTAATCGAATCTCATAAATATCTTTACCAGCTTGAAAACACAAAATACAATCTATAAATATTTCTTTAGTAGAAACTAGTATTGGATTGGGATAAGGGAATTGCAATTCGCTGAAAAACAATTGACAAATCAGGAGTTCTACGATTAATCATCGATAGTGAAGTGTTCTGTTTTTGAGGCAGGGATTGTAGCGGCACCCCGACGCAGCAGCGGCTGATGTTTTTGTTGGTGGGCAGCGGCTGACGAAGGAAGCCCCTGTACCGCCTACAAAAACACAGCCGGTGCAAGTAGGGTATAGCGGAAAGCCCGCCCGGCCTCCATAATTATTTTTATTGAAAAAAAGGTAGCGAAAAGGTCAGTGATTATCTTCTGCGCGGAATTGTTGGTACCCACTCGTAGGCGCCCAGGTCGGGGCTTTGGAGGCGCGACACACCATTGATGTCGGAAGGCACGGAGGCTGCCACGCCGGGATCGCCGGCTCCAATGATGGGCGAGAGACTGTCGGGACGAAAGTCGTTGGCACGGTAATCAACAAAGAGCGGGTCCTGGTTTTTGAGACAATTAATAAAATTGGTATCCAGGGCGATATTTGTTTCCGTTTTGATCAGGCAATGGTCGAAAGTGTATTTAAATTCGGCCACGGTGTCGTCGATCACCAGCTCGTTGCGCTGGCTGCCGTACATTATATTGTTGCCAAAATAAGCCTCGAATGGATAGGCCACGGGCTGATTGTTTTCGTCGAGGAAATAGTTGTTGAGATAAACGGAAGCCGTGTTGCGCACGCCATAATTCCAGTAGTTGGCTATGGTTGTGTGCCGAAAGTCGTAAGCGCCGCCCAGTGTAAGTGCCAGCGCATATTGTCCGCAGTTGGCGATAACGCAGTTTTGTGCAGCAATCACATAATAGCGTGTGAGGATGCCCGCGCCCGACATATTTTCGATGATGGTATTGTTGAGCGTGAGCTGGTTGCCCATGTATTGTTGAAGGGTTTCGGCCTGTAGGCCAATAAATCCGTTGCGGATTACGGCGTAGTTGATTTGATTATCAATGGCGCCTTCGTTTATCCAGATGCGGTCCCACTGTCCGGGCAGATCGGCATAAAACGACTCCAGCCTGTCGCCCTGAAAATAAACGGGTTCTTCCTGTGTTCCCATCACTTTGAGCGAGCCGCCTTTGTAAATCCACAATCCGGAACCGTTGTGGAAATGCACTTTTGTGCCGGCATTGATGGTGAGGCTGCCGGTAGAATCGACCACGGCATATCCATAAACGACGATGGGCAGTTCGTTGGTCCAGGTGGTATCCACGCCTTCGCTGGCCACAATTTTGTAGCGCGGCAAATTGGGGCGGTCGGTATCCCAGAGGATGTAGCGTGCATTTTGCCCCCAGGCCACCAAATCGACATCCTGTAGGTTGCCATTGATATCAAAAACGATGGAATCGCTGATGACGAAAGGAGCGGTGGCATCGTTGGGGTTGATGGTAACTTTGGCGAAGATGTATATGCTGTCGTTGCCACGGATTTCGATGTTTTGAAAATCATTTCCGGCCAGGCCGTTCACGTTGATGCTGTAGCGCGATTCGGGGCCACCGGCCAGCCTGATACGCGAAATGTTGATTTTTTCGTCGCTGGTGTTGTGTACACGAATTTGTTCGGTGATGGAACCGATGGAGGTAAAAACCGTGTCAAAGATCAGCGTGTCCGACGAAAACTCAAGCCTTACCGATGGGCTATTGTTGATGGTGTCGTCTTTGCGACAGGCAGAAATCACGAGCAACAGCGCCAGTGAAAGGGATATCAGAATGGGAATAATGCGTCGGGTCATGTAAATTTTCTTAGCAGTACAGGCCGGGTTTTTATGTCCAGATTACGCATTTTCTTGCGCTTTATTGTTAACACCTGCATTTCATCGAGTCAGTATTTTTATGCTACCATTAGGTGCTGGCGGTGAGTTTTCCAAACCTTCTACATAATACATGGAGATAAGCCCCTTGTGTTTGGCTGCAATTTTTCCGCGCGGGATACATTTAAACTGCCGTTTAATCTTTTCATAGGTCGATCGCGAAATGTTGACCTTTCCTGGCTCGCAGCCCATTTCCATTCGGTGGGCAGTGTTCACTGTGTCGCCCCAGATGTCGTACTGGAATTTTTTGATTCCTACGATGCCGGCCACCACAGGGCCGGTGTGAATACCTATTCGCAGCTCGAAAAAATGCTGCTGATTTTTCTCTCTGGTAATTTTTTCAGCTCTCATAAACTCCTGAATCTCCAAAGCCGCCATCACCACATCCTGTGCGTGCGTGCTGCCTGGCACGGGCAATCCTCCTGCGCACATGTAGGCGTCGCCGATGGTTTTTATTTTTTCGATACCATATTTTGTGATGATCTCGTCAAATTTTTTGAAACAGTAATGTATTTCCGCTACCAATTCCTGGGCATTCATTTTTTCGGCGATGATGGTAAAGTCTTTAAAATCGGTGAACAGCACCGTCACTTCGTCGTACATGCGCGCCTGTGCCGATCCTTTTTCTTTGAGTTCGTCGGCTACGGCAGCAGGCAAGATGTTGAGCAGAAGGGTTTCGGAGCGCTCTTTTTCTACCTCGATAGCCATCTTGGCTTTTTTAATAAATCGTATCCGATGACGCATGCCCAGCGCAATTCCCGTTAATAAGAGTAATACCAGTACCATCAATCCGCCAATATACCAGCTTAGCCGTTGGAGTTTGTCTTTTTGGGTCAATTGTTCACGCTGCGCAGCTATTTCCTTTTCCTGCTGCTGGCTTTCGTAGCGCGCCGCCATCTCGGTCATAATTTTTTCTTTCTCTATCGTAAAGATGCTGTCGTTCATGGCCATGGCTTTTTGCTGATAACGATAAGCCTGATCGCTGCGTCCCAGGGCAGCATAAATGGTGGCCAGATGAGTATAGTTCTCCACAAGGTTGGCATCCATGCCGGCATCTTCCATCATTTGTACGGCGCTTAGGGCGTAGGGCAGGGCTTTTGTGTAATTGCCCTGTAGCAAATGTACATGGCCCATGTTGCCAAACAGCGCCGAGCGAATCGTCTCAAATTTGCTTTCGGTGGCCAGTTGCAGACTATAGGCATAGGCTTCCAGAGCTTCGTCGTATCGCCCGGCCAACTTGAGCATATTGCCCCGGTTGTTGTATTCTATCGCCAAACTCACCGGCTGATTTAGTTGGTTGTAAATGTCGATGACATTTTGATTATAAATCAGCGCAGTGTCAAACTGATGCTGATACATAAAGTTTTGCGCCAGCATCGACGAGCCATAAGCCAGTTCGCCCTGATTAGGCTCAGCCTGCTGTTGTATCAGTGCAATAGCTTTTTGCAGCATTTCATTGGAAGCATCATAGCGTTTTTGCACCTGAAGTATCCCGGCCAGGTCGTTGTATGCTGCGGCCAGTCCGGTGGTATTGCCGGTTTTTTCCCAGATGGCGAGGCTTTGATAACCATAGTCCATGGCGCGCTCGTAATTGCTGCGCAGGAAGCTTTCCACAAAAAGTAGTTTACCATAAGCTCGTGCGATTCCGCTGCTGTCGTTAGTATTTTTAAAAAATAAAAGTGCTTTATTAAAATATTTTTCTGCCGAATCGGCCACAGTTCTGTTGGCCCAGGTTCGTCCGAGGGTTAAATAGCTGTCGCCTTGCAAAGCATGATTTGCTGCTTCCGCAATTTCTACAGCCTGATTGGAATAGTAAAGCGCCGAGTCGAGGTCGGTGTTGTTGCTGTTGTTGCCGTGCTGGATGAGCCGCTCTATTTGTTGCGTAATGGTTGCAGTGTCGGCTCGCGGATCAGTTGGGTTGGTTAATGCTGAAAGTGAAAATCCGACCAGTGCAAAAAACAGAACAATGCGAAAATGACTCATAAATGGCTTAATGTTGTTAAAAATAGTGCGTTGGGAAAAGGTGTTTTTATTAAAAATAAATGTTTCGCCAAAAGAACATTACGCACAGAAAATCAATTGGTTTTGGAACAAATGATTGGCGTGTAATGTTCATCTGGCTTTCATTATCCAACAAAACAACATTTCTGCGTTTTAGGTTGTAACGATATCAAAAGGTGGTTGTCAAGTAAGCCGTAACACAAAACCTGACTTTTTTATGAAAATGAATTTAAAAAAAATCTTCTTGTTGTTTTCTTTGATGCTTTTGATAGGCTTAGCGGGAATGGCAGCTCCTGATGAAGTGCTGAAAAAGCTCAACATCAGCGGCTATATCTCCGATGCCCGAACCGGCGAGAAACTCATCGGTGCCACCGTTTACGTTACCGAAAACCAAAGTGGAGCGAGTAGTAATGTATATGGATTTTACGCTTTGAGTCTGCCGGCAGGGCATTACACGCTTAGCTTTTCTTTTATTGGTTACAAATCGCAGCAGCAAAAAGTGGTGCTCGACATGGATCGCACACTGGATGTGCGACTTGTGCCCGCCGATCAGCAGCTCGACGAAGTGGTGATCAGTGGCGAGCGTATCGACCGCAACGTGCGTGCCGCCGAGATGAGCGTGATGCGCATGGAAACCAAAACCATTAATCAGATTCCGGCTTTGTTTGGCGAAACCGACGTGATCCGTGCCATACAATTGTTGCCGGGCGTAAAAACCGTGTCGGAAGGCAGCACCGGCTTTAGCGTGCGCGGCGGCAGCATCGACCAGAACCTGGTGTTGCTCGACGAAGCCACCGTTTACAACTCCGGCCATCTGCTGGGATTTTTTTCAGTTTTTAATAACGATGCCATCAAAGATGTGAAACTCTACAAAGGCGACATTCCGCCGGCTTATGGCGGCCGCCTTTCGTCGCTGCTCGATGTGCGGATGAAAGACGGGAATAACCAAAAGTTTGCAGCCACCGGCGGCATCGGACTTATCTCCAGCCGCCTCACCCTGGAAGGGCCGATAGTGGATGAGAATACCTCTTTTATTGTTTCCGGACGCCGCACCTATGCCGATTTGTTTATCCCGCTTTTTGGCAACGACGACCTGCAGGGAAGCAAGCTCTTCTTTTGGGATTTGAATGCCAAGATAAGCCACACCTTCAACGAAAACAACCGCGTGTTTTTCTCTGCCTATCTGGGGCGCGATGTTTTTAAAAATGAATTTGCAAGTATGAATATGGGCAACGGCACGTTCACCTTGCGCTGGAATCATCTTTTTAGCAAAAAACTCTTTTCCAATTTTACGCTGCTGCGCTCGCGCTACGACTATAGCCTGGGAACCGCCGAAGGGGAGGCCAACTCCTTTGAATGGAAATCGGAGCTGGTTGACTACAGCGGCAAAGCCGACTTCACTTGGTTTCTCAATACCGACAACACCATCCGTTTTGGCGCAAGCCTCATCCATCATACTTTTAGCCCCGGCGAGGCACGCGGCATTGGCGACGAAACTTTCCTGAACAGTTACGACATCCCATCAAAATTTGCTTACGAATCGGGGATTTACGCAAGTAACGAACAAAAAATAGGGGCCTTGCTTACGCTGAAATATGGACTGCGGTTTTCGATGTTTCAAAATATAGGCGCCGACACACTCTATCATATCGACGAAAATTATAATATCATCCAAAGAGAGCCAATTCCCGCCGGCGAAGTTTACAACACTTATACGCATCTGGAGCCGCGCGTAGGTTTTGTGTATTTGCTAAGCGATCGCGCGTCGGTAAAGGGAAGCTATTCGCGAACGATACAATATTTGCAACTGGGGCAAAACTCTACCGCCGGCACGCCACTCGACATTTGGTTTCCGGCCAGCCCCAATGTGAAGCCACAGATCAGCGACCAGGGAGCGCTGGGCTATTTCCGCAATTTTGATAACAATATGTTTGAAGCTTCCGCTGAAGTATATTATAAAAATATGCAAAACACCATCGACTTCAAAGACCACGCGCAGTTGCTTCTCAACCGGGAGCTGGAAGCAGAGCTGCGTTTTGGCGGTTCGTGGGCGTATGGGTTGGAGCTGATGGTGCAGAAACGGCAGGGCAAACTTACTGGTTGGGTTAGTTATACCTTGTCGAAAGCCGAACGTAAAATCAAAGAAATCAACAATGGGAACGAATATGTGGCTCCTTACGATAAGCCCAACGACATCTCCGTTGTAATAAATTACGATATAAGCCAACGCTGGAGCGCCGGGCTTAACTGGGTTTACTCCACCGGGTTGCCCGTTACTTTTCCTACCGGCCGCGCGGTGTGGGGTGGGGTGGTGGCGCCCATTTATTCCGACCGCAACGACTACCGCATGCCCGACTACCACCGGCTCGACCTGTCGGTGACCTTGCGTCCGCGCCAAAACCCCGACCGCAAATGGTATGGCGAATGGAACCTCTCGGTATATAATGCCTACGGACGCAAAAACCCCTGGGCCATCAATTTTGTGCAGGAAAGCGGCGCCGGCGGCTACCAGACCTATGCCGAGATGACCTACCTCTTCTCGGTGATACCAAGTA
>SABY01000292.1 GCA_009928785.1 Clostridia bacterium
TCGCCCGTGACCAGAGTGGCTTCTTCTATGGCACTGGTCTGAATGGCTTTGCCGACGGGCAACTCTACTATGTCGTTTACTCGCCCCACTTTGAAGTCGATGGCAACTACGTCATGTATCGCACTGCCAAGGACACAAAAGACTACACGGGTGGCACGAACTGCTGGGATTTTGAGCAACGCCTGAAAAATATCGGCTATCACATGGACGGGAAAATCAATTACGGCAAGTCGCGGTGGTAATACGAGAAGGGCGCGACCAGGGGCTGGATAGAAAATATCCAGCCTTTTTTGTGCCTTTGCCATCCCACAGTCAAGATGCATTGAATGCCATCGCATGCATGCGATGGCATTGTTTGAATAAAAATCAAAAATAGCACTACGCTCATTGACAAACACAACAGTTGGTATATATTATTTATTGTTACGAGGAAAGAGTGATTAGCCAATCTTATAGGAGAAACTGCAATGAAAACTCTGAATGAAAAACTGGCAACTTGTTGGGAGAAAATCGAGCAGTGGTGCGTCAATGAGTTTGCCAATGCATCCTATGACATCTACCTCTTTTATCGCAATCACGGCGTGTATCACACAGTCGATATTTATTTCAACAAAAAGGATGGCAAATTGCGACTTGCCAATTTAAGCCACGGAGTAACCAAGGGCTTCAGAGATAACACGCTCGCAACGGGTTTGATGGCAACCAACGGGTTCATGCAGATGCAGAACAGGACAGACCAATTGGAGTGCTCTTTATTTACTGCAAAGAAATTGAAGACCAGCATGAATAATCCTTTTATCACAAATGTCGTCAAGCCATTTGTTGAAAATTGGCAAACATACAAGGCGAAGGCACTGGAAGAACTGGAAAAGGACAAGGCGCTCGACGACTTTCAAGCATAAATGGAGTCAAATGAGCAAGATGGGGCTGGATGAGAAAATCATCCAGCCCTTCTTTTGTTTTGTCGCCAGTTGTGTGACCAATAGCATTCAATGCTCCGTGCCCAAAACATTGGCATGGAAAGATTTTTTCATTTTTCACGAAAACGATTTGACTTTTGTCAAATACACGCTAAGTTAAGTGTTGTTTCAAGAGAGTGTTCAACCACCAAAATAGGAGCGACTACCATGAGCGTTATCGTCAAGAAAAAAGTAATCAGCTTCGGCAAGCACGGCGTTGGCAACGAAGTCACCATTGAAATGGCACTGCGCAAGGACGAGGAGGGTCGGCTGGAATTTGCGGCATCTGGCAATGTCTGGAATTATCGTCATTCGGATATCATCATGGGTGGTCAGTGCATTGACAGCATTCGTGAAAAGTTCAAAGAATTGTGGGACAATCAGCTCTATCGTGAAATCGAAGCTCTCTGGCAACGAAACCACCTCAATGCCACGCACGCTGGCACCGAAAAGCAGGAAAAAGCCCTTGAAGAATTGCATGCCGATGGAAAGTATCACGACTACCTTAAAGACTGCGCGTTCCTTGAAAGCAAGGGTCTTTTGGTGGATAACGGATACAAGTACGGCACGGCTTGGCTCTATCG
>SABY01000026.1 GCA_009928785.1 Clostridia bacterium
CGAATCGCTGCGCTCTCGGGATTTCGCTGCGCTCAAGTTTGTTGTTTGTTTCCCGAATCGCTGCGCTCTCGGGATTTCGCTGCGCTCAAGTTTGTTGTTCGTTGTTTGTTGTTTGTTTCCCGAATCGCTGCGCTCTCGGGATTTCGCTGCGCTCAAGTTTGTTGTTCGTTGTTTCGTTGTTTGTTGTTTGTTGTTCGTTTCCCGAATCGCTGCGCTCTCGGGATTTCGCTGCGCTCAAGTTTGTTGTTCGTTGTTTTCTATCCTTCCCATGAATGGCTCTGAACTAATAAAGCAACCTAACCAGCTAGTTTCTCCCGCCTTTTTTGAGTGTAAAAGCAAAGGTAGTTCCTACGCCCAGGCGGCTGCGTACGTTGATGGTCTGATCGTGGGCATCGATGATGTGTTTTACAATGGCCAAACCCAACCCTGTTCCTGACTTCTCGCGTGAGCGGGCGCTTTGTGTGCGGTAAAAGCGTTCAAAAATCCTGGGAATCTCTTCGGCGGCAATGCCTGGCCCGTCGTCGGTCATCTCCACCAGGATATTTTGGTCGAGATCAAAAAAGCTCACGCTCGTCACACCCTCTTTGCCCGCGCCATATTTTATGGTGTTTTCTACAAGGTTTACAAGCACCTGACGAATCCATTTTTTGTCGGCATAAACATAGATGGGCTTGTCGTTGGTTTTTTCAAAAACAAGCTCGCGCTTGCGTTTACGCGCCTTTATTTCCAAAAATTCAAAAACCTCTTCAACCAATTCCACAATGTCGAAATTGGCAAAGTTGAGCGCTATCTGCGACGTTTCCAGGTTTGAAATTGTTTCGAGGTCCTCCACAATAGCAATCATGCGGTTGATGTTTTTGCCGGTTCGCAGCAGATAATCGCGATTGATGGCAGCGTCCTCCAGGCCACCATCGAGCAAAGTGAGCACATAACCCTGTATGTTGAAAATGGGTGTTTTCAGTTCGTGGTAGATGTTGCCCAAAAATTCGCGGCGGTAGAGTTCATTTTTCTTCAGTTGCTCAATCTCCAGCTTACGGCTTTCGCCCCACTCCTGCACCTCCCGGTTTACTGTGTCGATGGTCTTGCTGTCGAAGTCGCCCCGCTCGTCTTTATCACCTTTTTTGCGCTTCAGGTTGTAAATGGTTTTGTAGATGAGTTTTATCTTTTGATAAATAAACCGTTTGAGTGTAAATCGGAATGAAACGAATACCAGGGCAAAAAGCAGCAAAGTGAGCACTAGCATCGCGGGTACATTTACAGGCGGAAACAGTTGCCCTACCAGAATCCATGAAATGGTGAAAATGACTACCACCAGCAGCGCATTATAGAGTGCAAGCCTTGAAGGATTGGCTTCTTTCATCACAATTCCATTTTGTAACCTACCCCTTTTATGGTGGTGATAGCATCCAGGCCCAGCTTCTCGCGAATTTTGCGCACATGCACGTCGATGGTTCGGTCGCCCACTATCACGTCGTTGCCCCAGACGTTGCTAAAGATTTCTTCGCGCGAAAACACCTTGTTGGGTGTAGATGCCAGCAGGTGCAGAAGCTCAAATTCTTTCTTTGGAAGTGAAATTTCCTGGTCGTCCATTATAATAAGGTATCGCTGGCGGTCGATGGTGATATTTTTGAGATGTACTTTTTCGACGGCTATTTCCGGTTTTTTGTAGCGTCGCAGCAGCGCCTTGATGCGGCTGATAAGCACTTTGGGTTTTATGGGCTTGGTAATGTAGTCGTCGGCACCGGCTTCAAAACCTGCTATCTGGCTATAGTCTTCGCCGCGGGCGGTGAGAAAAACGATGATGCTGCTGCTAAGCTCCGGAATGTTGCGTATCGCGGTGCACGTTTCGATGCCATCCATGCGGGGCATCATCACATCCAATATAATAAGGTGTGGCTTTTCGCGAATAGCAATCTCGATGGCATCCTTGCCATTGCGCGCGGTGCTCAACTGATAGCCTTCTTTTTTCAGGTTGTAGCCAAGAAATTCGAGGATATCTTTTTCGTCGTCAACGAGCAGGATTTTAAAACTTTCATTTTTCATAGCAAAAAAATGATGGCGAATGAAATTAGGCATCATGTATTGCCGGCCCACAGTACTTTGGTTAAAATAGCACCAGCTCCCGGCGGCGATAAAAATAATATTAATTTTACTCCGTCTTAAATATTCAATACCTCAACAAACATAAAAACGATGGTTAAACAAATACTCATTACTATCTCCATAATTTTGTTCTCGGTCACGGCTGTCAGCGGTCAACAGTTTAATGGTGGATTCCTGGCAGGGATTGACGCTGCGGAAATCTCCGGCGACCGGCTGGAAGGTCCCAATAAAGCCGGCATTTACGCGGGTGCTTTTGTAAACCGCTACTTCACCGAGCGCTCTTCGGTGCAAATGGAGCTAAACTTCGTGCAAAAGGGCAGCCGCAAAAACCCCGACTCACTCGACTACAGCACCTATCTGCTACGGCTCAATTACGTAGAACTGTTTTTGAATTACAAATGGGATTTTGGTAAAATGTTTACGCTCGAAGCAGGCCCCTCGCTGGGCGTGCTCATCAAAAGCTACGAAGAGGCCGATGGCTTTATCCTTACCCAACCTGCCTTCAACGCTACTGACCTGAGCGGCAATTTTGGGCTTTTTATCTGGCTTACAGAACACTGGCAATTCAATGTGCGCTATTCCAACTCCATACTTGCTGTGCGACCCCACTCGCAAGGACAAACCTACCGTTGGAACCGCGGGCAATACAACGAGGTGCTTAGCTTTACGTTTCATTACACATTTTTATAGCCCCAAAAAAATGAGTTCCCCAAGAAAATTGATCAGTGACCACGATTATTCTGGCACCATTTCACTAAATTTTTGATAACATTCTGAAAATTTACCATCTAAATCAGAAAAAAAATAGGGGTCAACAAATGGTTTTATCGATTGATTGGCAGCGTGATGCGATAGGTTACACAAAATATTTTTTATTTTTTTTGCCAAACCAAAATTAATTTTTCGTTAATTTGTGTGAATTTGTAAAAGGAGGAAATGGAAAGGAAATGATGAGAATTTTTTGCGTACCACATTATAAACAAACAGTTAACTAAGGATTTATTTTTTAATTATTAACCAAAACTTCAATTATGAGAAAATTTACACTTTTCCTTGCGCTGATGTTCTTCATCGGGATGCAAGTATTACAGGCACAAACCAGAACCATTACCGGTACTGTGACCAATGCCGAGGACGGGAGTACCATCCCGGGAGTTTCGGTAGTTGTGAAAGGGACAACCTTTGGAACGACCACCGATCTTCAGGGGAAGTACAGTCTGAATGTACCGGCTGATGCCCAGGTGCTGAGGTTTTCTTTTATCGGAATGAACCCGGTAGAAAGAAACATAGCCGGGATAACTTTATTAAACGTAAGCATGGAGCCTGCCGCCACAGCCATCGAAGGAGTGGTGGTAACTGCTCTGGGTATCACCCGCGAGAAGAAATCGCTGGGCTACGCTACTCAGGAACTGGGTGGTGATGAACTGAACCAGGTGAAGCGCGACAACTTCCTGAGCAACCTCTCAGGTAAAGCCGCCGGTGTTCAGGTAAAAACCAACAACAACCTGGGTGGTTCTACTAACATCATCATCCGTGGTAATGCCTCCCTTACCGGCAACAACCAGGCGCTGATCGTTGTGGATGGTATTCCTATCAACAACGCCAACACCAACAACAGTGGCCAGATTACCGGCCGTGCCGGCTACGACTATGGTAATGCTGCCTCCGACATCGACCCGAACAACATCGAATCGATGAACGTACTCAAAGGCGCTGCTGCTACTGCTCTTTATGGATCGCGTGCCGCCAACGGTGTAATCCTGATCACTACCAAAAAAGGTCAGAGATCTACCGGCGCCGCCCGTGTACTTGGTGTATCTATCAGTTCTAACGTTACCACAGGCTTCATCGACAAAAGCACTTTCCCTGCTTACCAGAAAAGCTACGGTGGTGGCTATGGCCCCTATTACAGCGAAGGCGATTATCCAGGCCTTGAGCAACGCGACTTCCGTGGCGAAGCCAATTCACTGGTAGTGCCTACCTACGAAGATGCTTCGATGGGACAAAAATTTGATCCTAACCTGATGGTATATCAATACGACGCATTTTATCCTTCCAGCCCCAACTACAACAAAAAGACTCCTTATGTTTTTGGTAGTGGAGGCGATGGTCCTATTGATTTCTTTGAAACACCCTGGTCATTCAACAACAACATCGACATTACCGGTGGTGGCGAAGTTTCTACTTTCCGTTTGTCATATACCAACACCGATCAAACCGGCATCATGCCCAACAGCTCGCTGAAGAAAAACAACTTCTTGTTTAACGGCACCTACGATGTTTTAGATAACGTAAAAGTAACTGCCAGCGCCAACTATATCAATACCAAAGGCAAAGGTCGTAACTCTACCGGCTACAGTGATAATATTCTTTCTTCGTTCCGTCAGTGGTACCAGGTGAACGTGGATATGGAGATGCAAAAAGAACTGTATGATGCTACCGGCAAAAACCTGTCGTGGAACCCCAAAAGCGAAGATAATTTCCAACCTGCTTATTGGGACAACCCCTACTGGGTGCGTTATCAAAACTACCAAAACGATAACCGCGACCGTGTGATCGCTTATACACAAGTTGACTGGAATATTACCGATTATCTGAGCTTGATGGGACGTGGTTCTATCGACGTGTATGACGAACTGCAGGAAGAACGCAAAGCTATAGGATCAGTAGCTGGTGAGTTGGGTGTAGGACGTAGTGAAGTAACCTCAGGTTATTCCCGTTTCAATCGTAAATTCCAGGAAACCAACTTCGATCTTATCGCCAAATTCAATAAATACCTTACCGACGACCTGAACCTGAACGCTCTGTTGGGTACCAACATCCGTCGTACTACGCTCGATCAGGTATTTGCTTCTACCGAAAACGGGCTAATTATTCCTGAATTGTATGCCCTCTCCAACAGCGCCGATCCGATGCTTGCACCGGAAGAAGATTACGAGAAAATCGGCGTCAATGGCATCTTTGCAGGCGTGTCTTTGGGGTATGCTGATTTGGTTTATCTGGATGCTACCATCCGCCGGGATGAATCCTCCACGCTTCCTGCCGACAACCGCGATTATTACTATCCTGCTGTTTCGGGAAGCTTCCTGTTCAACAACCTGATCGAAAACGCTACCTGGATGCAACTTGGTAAACTCCGTTTAGGATATGCTCAGGTAGGTAACGATGCTGAATGGGGCAGTACTATCGACACTTATACTTTCATAGGTCTTTATCCTCCTAACGCCCTGTATTCGGTTCCCAGTACTAAAAAGAATGCCGAACTGAAATCCGAGCTTACCACCAGCCTTGAAGCTGGGCTGGAAATGATATTCTTCCAAAACAGACTGGGTTTTGATTTCTCATACTATAAAATGAATTCTATCGACCAGGTTATCCCTGTTGCTGTTTCTTTTGCCACCGGCTATTCCGGAAAATATGTTAATGCCGGTGAGATTGAGAACCAAGGATTTGAGCTTACATTACGTGGCGCCCCGGTTGTTACCAGCGATTTCCGTTGGGATGCAACGCTTAACTTTGCCCGCAACCGCAGCGAAGTGGTTTCGCTGGATGAAGGTCTCGACAACCTCCAGCTTGCTGCATTACAAGGTGGTATAACCATCAACGCCCGCGTAGGCGAACCTTACGGAACCATTCAGGGAACCGATTATGTTTTTAACGATAATGGTGAAAAAGTGATTGGCTCTAATGGCCATTTCCGCAGAACCGAAACCTCCGACAAAATCATCGGTAACATAACCCCCGACTGGAATGCAGGTTTCAACAACAACTTCACCTACAAAGGATGGTCGTTTAGTTTCCTGATCGAGATGCAGCAAGGTGGAAGCATCTTCTCACTCGACCAATGGTACGGCATGGCTACCGGTTTGTACGAAGAAACAGTATTTACCAACGACCTGGGCAATTCTTCACGCGATCCTATCGTAGGTGCTGTGCATAACGATGACGGTACCTGGAGTTACGATCCCACCAGCGGTGGTTTCATCAACGAAGGCGTAGTTAACATCGGAACTGAAGAAGTACCTAACTATATTCCCAACACCCGTCGTGTTGCCGGTAATAATTATGCAGCCTTTGGATATGCTACCTCTCCCAATTCACGTTATATTTTCGACGCGACTTACATCAAACTGCGTGAAGCCGTACTTACCTACGCATTGCCCAAAAGCAAACTGGCCAACACGCCATTCCAGGGTGTAAGCTTTAGCCTGGTAGGCAGCAACCTGTGGATCATCAGCAAAGACCTCACCCACGCCGACCCCGAAGCATCACAATCATCGGGTAACGTGCAAGGTTGGCAGTCAGGCGTTATGCCCACTACCCGCAATGTTGGTTTAACTGTTAATTTACAATTCTAATACGATACAGATATGAAAAAAATAATTTTAGCACTTATAGTTTTAATCGGTTTTTCGACATCCTGCACCAAAGATTTCGACGAATACAACGTGGACACCAAGCGGCCTACAATGGTGCCGCCAGAGATGTTGTTTGCCAATGCACAAAAGGCACTGGCCGATCAGGTAGCCAGCACCAATGTGAACCTTAACGTGTGGAAACTTTTTGTTCAGTACTGGACAGAAACCACCTACACCGACGAAGCCAACTACGACATTATCAATCGTAACATTGCTCAGTTGGCGTTCCGTACCTACTACCGCGACATTTTGCGCGACCTCAAAGAAGCACGCATTCTTACGGAAGCTATCGAACCGATAACTCCGGAAGAAACAACTATGAAAAATAATCAGTTGATGATTATCGAGCTGTTGACAGCATATTCGTACAATCGCTTGCTGGATACTTTTGGTAACATTCCTTACACCGAAGCCCTCAATATCGACGACATCACGCCGGCTTACGACGATGCTGCTTTCATTTATGGCGATCTGATGGCACGTACCAAAAATGCCGTTGCCGGATTAGACGGCTCAGCCGGTAGCTTTGGCGGTTACGACCTCTATTTTAATGGCGACGTAATGATGTGGAAGAAATTTGGTAACTCATTGCTTATCAAGTTGGCCATTACCGTTTCTAAAGCAGATTGGGCAACAGCAAAAGCTGTAATCGAAGGTGCTTACAACGATGGCCCCTTGTTTGAAATGGGTGAACTGGCCGAACTGGTTTATATTGGCGGCAGCAACAGCAACCCGCTATATCAGGATCTGGTACAAAGCGGCCGCGACGACTTTGTGATTGCCAATACGCTGGTAGATAAGATGGAAGAGCTTGCTGATCCGCGTCGTGAGGCTTACTTCACCTTTGCTCCCGATACCAACGTTTACATTGGTGGTCCTTATGGCGAAAACAATCCTTTCAACCAGTATTCGCATATTGCTCCACGTATTCAGGAGCCTACTTTCCCCATCACCCTGATGGACTACACCGAAACACAGTTTTATCTTGCTGAAGCTGCCCTGCGTGGTGCTGCTGTAGGTTCTGCTGAGGAACATTATGCCAACGCCATCGCCTCCTCATTCCAACACTGGGGAGTGGGAGGTGCTGCTGCTTACATTGCTGCTAACCCGCTACCCGCCGAAAACTGGCAGGAAGTACTTGGCACACAGGCATGGATTGCATACTACATTCGTGGATTGGTATCTTATACTACCTGGCGTCGTTTGGGATACCCCACACTGAATATGCCTCCGCGCCCACCCGAAAGTGCAGAGGGCGCAGTACCACGCCGTTTTACTTATCCGGTAAACGAGCAGACCCTCAACAAGGAAAACTATTATGCTGCTGTAGCTGCTATGGGTAGCGACAAACTCTCAACCCGTATCTTCTGGGATATTCCTTAAGATGTTTCCCGGCATTTATACCTAAAAATGAGGCCATCGCAAATTTGCGGTGGCCTTTTTTTTTGCTTTCGCGAAAGGAATGAATAGAAATCACAGAGGGAACAGAGGGAACAGAGAAGAAGACCTTTTTTAACATTTGCCTCTGTGTGCTCTGCGGTTAATTTTTAGGCGAAAGCAAGCAGATAGAAAAACCGCTGATGAAATAGAAACCACCGAGGGAACCGAGGACTGGGAAAAGACCTTTATTAAATATTTACCTCTGCGTTCTCTGTGTGCTCTGCGGGTAGTTTTTTGAGCTACCAGCGTTTCCGGCATAGTGAAAAGAATAATGAATTGCTTCTACTCCACTACAATTTTCGTTTGCATATTGGTAAAGCGGGGCGTAATTTCAAAATCGTATTCGGGATAGTCGTAGATGGGGATGCGCGGCTCTGTTTCGCCGATTGAATAACCCCAGATGGACTGGTAGTCGGTGGCATCCTCGCCAATATCTTCGAGCTGCCGCAGATATTCACTGATAGATTTCGACTCGATGATGATCACTTTGTCCATCTGTTGCAGGGCTGGCGTATGTCGTCGCGTATGGTCAAGCTCAAACTCCAGAATCCGCCGTCCGTAGCGGGTGATGCCAATGGTGCGAAAGGTCAGGCTTTTTCCTACTCCGGGAAGATTTAGCACATTGCGGTCGGTGCCAAGGAAAGGCAAATTTGTAGCTGTCATTAGGGCGTTCATGTTTTCTGTCAAAGCCTCTGCATTGTTGGGAAATTCGCGAATCTGGTCGTAGTTTTCTTCGGGGATACGACCAAAAATCTTCTCTTCCATCTGTTCCTGAACGGCGCGTTCGTTGGTAGCAAAGTTGAAATTATTTTCCATGTAACCCTTCACGCTGAAAGTGTAATAATTGATTACGCCAATCTGGTTGAGTACCCGCCGGAGCTTGGCAGCATGACCACGGCGGGAAGCGGCGGCCGAAAACACATGCTGGTTGGTAATAGTCCATCCTGCCGACAGCAGCCGTTGCACGGCATCACGCGCTTCGGGCGTAACTTCCATGGGCGATTCAAAATGCGTTTGTATAAAAAACTGCCGGATGCCAACCTTTTGCGCGCGTGCTTTAAAATCGCCCAACACCTTCACCAGTTCCGGGGTGATGCGTTGGGGCAAATACACCGGCAGCCGCGTTCCCAAACGGATACGCACCATTTCGGCGTATTTTTCACCATTTGGTCGGGTAGCATTGGCCTCGCGTTTGGCCAGTGCCATATCATACACACTTTCCAGAATTTTTTCGAGCGACTGATTGCTGCTCATCAGCGCATCGCCGCCGGTAATGAGCAGGTCGCGGAGTTGGGTATCGTGTTCAAAATATTCCAGCAGCCTTTTGAGCTTCTCTTCCCAGGTTTCGTTGGGTTTGAGTTTGTCAAGATTAAAGTTGAGATGGCCGCTCTGAAAATCGTACATACGCTGACACGAAGCACACAGTCCGCCACAAGCCCGACCCATGGTGTCGGGGATAAGAATGGCCACTTCAGGATAGCGGCGGTGGATGTTGTGGGTGTTGGGTAGCAGCCATCCGGCGGCATTGGGTTTGCCAGCCTGCACCACATCCTCTTTTTCCCACGCTACGATGTATCCGTACTCGTCGATGAGCTGCTGACTGTAAACCACGTAATGCCGAATGGCCAGGTCGGCGCCCACGGCAAAATACGGCACGCGCACGTGTAGCAGCGAAAGATAATAGGGATTTACAAAAAAAGGAATGCCTTTGTCGCGGGCGGCATAGAGCAGCTTCATAGTGTCGGGGTCGAGGCTGTTGCCCAGCAATTCGTTGAGCAGATCGGGCGACCGAACCGCAAAGCGCAGATGAAAGAGCCTGTCGTCCCACCACTCCATCATTTTGTGATATTTTTGTTGTTGCGACATGCCTTTGTCAAAATAAAACTTGCTATCGTTGATCTCACCAGTGTCGATCTTACGCACGAAAATTTTGAGGATTCTCTCCCGGTTTTCTTCGCGCAGTTTGATAATCCGCGGATCAAGTCCTGAGCACCAGCGATCCATCCAGGCTTCGAGCTGTTGGCGATCGGGAAAGGTGCGCTCAAATTTACCTGAAAACTGCCTAAACAGCATCAGCATATCTTCAAAAAATGCCGGCTTGGCGCCACCGGTGCCGTGGGTTACCGCCAGCCAGATAAGTTGTATGGGGTTGCTCACCGCCAGTTCGCCACGCAAATTCTGGTCAGGGAAGGTGCGCCCGGCATTGTCGATATAGTCGAGCAGGCGGATGGCCGCAAAATCCTGCCAGCGCAACTGCTCAAAAGTTTCCCTGCCAGACGTCTCCCGCTGATAAAATTGATAAGCCGCTCCATGTTGTCTGATTTGGCTTAACGCCAGATTTTTTACCCCCACCAAGGCCTCGGTTTCGTTGCGCGCATTGCGCATGATCTCTTCCAGATAAGGATTTTCTTTGAGCAGCGTGCGCAGCAACTTGTGCGATTTTACGCTGATGGCAATTCTGTCGAGTTCGTGAGTGGTGGTTTCCATTTTATTAATTTTTTGTGGAGGGTGCCCGCCAATCTATGATAGGACGAAGTACGGGCACCTTCAGGATGAATAGCCACAAATATAATAAAAGATTTGTAAAATGCGAAGATTATCCTCAAGGATTATGCTTAGGCGCTATAACGGAAGGCGGCGAATCGACCAACTGAAATGTAGCCGAGGCGATTTTTATAGCGCCATTCGTTAGTTCGATTTCCTGCAATAGCCGGCTGAAAAGCTCCGTCTTGGTGGTACGCCGGCGGCGATAATTTACAACATATCGGATGGTAAATTCCACCCAGTTGTCGTTGGCAATCATCGATACCATGGGTTCGGTGCGCGCATTTTCGAGCAGATATTTTCGTTGCAGATGCTGCCATTGTTCGTGGATGCTGCCGGTAAGCTCTTCGGCCACTTCATTAGCAACTTTAATAAAAATAGTATTGGCCATAGCATAGTCGCTGCCATATTGCACCGGAACTTTTACTTCATCCCACAGAAAAGGAAAATCGCGTGAATAGTTGAAAAGAGGTTCTTTAAACACAAAACTATTGGCAACCGAAACAATGCGGCCATTGTATAAATCGCCATCCACCCATTGCCCTATTTCCATGATGGTGGTGCGCAACATGCCGATGTCCATCACATCGCCTTTGATGCCGCCCAACTCCACCCGGTCGCCGGTGCGATAAAGCGTGTTGATGGATACCGCCAGCCATCCTGCGAAGGAAGTAATAACTTCCTGCAGGGCAAAAGTGATTCCGGCACCAATTACTCCCAAAGCTATGGTAAGGCCGCTTAGCTTGTCGCTAAAAACGATAATTACAAGCGTGATCCCCAACACGAAACCTGCAAACGAGGTGGCCTTCTTGGTACGATAACGGCTGGTGCTGTCTTTGAGGCGGCGGATAAAGTTGCGTTGCACCAGTTTTACCAAAATCCAGATAAAGATAATGCCGATTATTATGATGGTAAATTTTCCGAAAATGGGATAGGTAAAGATTTCGGTGAAGTGCTTCTGCAGTTCCATGAGTTGGTTTTGTTTTTTAATATCAATAACAGAAATAGCTTTATTTGGTTTTTGCCAATGTCGAAATGATCCCGTTTAGGCACCGAATCGAACCTTGTTCTAACCCACCAGCCTCTTACATTTTCTATCCACATATTCACACATCCAAAATCACCTTTATGTTATTAATTATCAACATCTTAATAGCCATGAAAAGCCACCTGAAAAGCTGCTTTTTATGAAATGGTGCTTGGTGGTTAAATAAAAGAATGGATACCTTTGTGCCATTCAAAAATACGGTCAAAATATAATGACGGATAACAAAGAAAACATCAAGGAATTAGACAACGTTGTCATTCGTTTTTCGGGTGACTCCGGCGACGGGATGCAGCTTACCGGCACCCTCTTCTCTGATACCTCAGCCTTGCTGGGAAACGATGTGCTAACATTTCCTGATTACCCTGCCGAGATACGTGCTCCACAAGGTACCATTGGTGGCGTATCAGGATTTCAGGTGCATTTCGGGCAAACGGAGGTAAATACTCCGGGCGATTATGCCGATGTGCTGGTAGCTATGAATCCCGCTGCTCTGGCAGCCAACATCAAATGGATTAAGCGAGGCGGCACGGTGATCATCGACATCGACAGCTTCACCGAAAAAAACATCGAGCGTGCCGGCTGCGTCAAAGACCCATTGCATCAGTTAGGTTTCAGGGATTACAATATTGTAAAGGCTCCTATTACCACGCTCACCCGCGAGGCTTTGAAGGGGCTAAATCTGGACTCGAAAAGTATCCTTCGCAGCAAGAACATGTTTGCGCTGGGAATGGTGTATTGGTTGTTTCATCGTCCGCTGGAGTTTACCAAGAAATATTTTGAAGATAAATTCAAGAAAATACCGGTAATAATCGAGGCTAATAAAACTGTGCTCAAAGCAGGCTATTATTATGCTGAAACTGTAGAGGCTTTGCATCCGAGCTACAGCGTAGCTCCCGCCATCATCGAGCCGGGTACCTACCGCAACATCAACGGTAATATTGCCACCTCCTGGGGTTTGATTGCTGCCGCCGAAAAAGCCAATTTACCGCTTTTCCTCGGCTCCTACCCCATTACTCCTGCCAGCGAAATTTTGCAGGAGCTGTCCAAACGCAAAGATTTAGGAGTAAAAACATTCCAGGCTGAAGATGAAATAGCAGGGATTTGCACTGCCATTGGCGCCAGCTTCACCGGGCATCTGGCCGTAACCTCTACTTCCGGCCCCGGCTTGTCGTTAAAAACAGAAGCCATCGGTCTGGCCATCATCATGGAGTTGCCGCTGGTAATTGTCAACGTACAGCGTGGCGGCCCTTCCACAGGATTACCTACCAAAACCGAGCAGAGCGACCTGATGCAGGCACTCTACGGCAGGCACGGCGAAAGCCCGCTGGTAGTTATTGCAGCCAGCTCGCCGCGCAATTGTTTCGACTATGCTTTCGAAGCTGCACGTATTGCTCTCGAACACATGACCCCGGTGATATTGCTCACCGACGGCTTCCTGGCCAATGGTTCAGAGCCGTGGCGCATCCCCGACATGGCTACCCTTCCGGCCATTCATCCGCCGTTGGTCGAAGAGGACGCAAAAGATTACCAGCCCTACCGCCGTCTTAACGAAGACCTCGTAAGAGGCTGGGCTCCCGCAGGCACCAAAGGACTCGAGCATCGGCTGGGCGGTCTGGAGAAAATGGCCATCACAGGTTCGGTTTCCTACGTCCCCGAAAACCACCAGGTGATGACCTACGAAAGAGAAAACAAAATTAAACAAGTGCAGCGCCACATCCCGGATGTAAAAGTGCATGGCGACACCAGCGGCGAGCTTTTGCTCATCGGATGGGGTGGCACTTATGGCCATTTATATACCGCTTATCGCGAATTGAAAAAAGAAGGCGTCAACCTGAGCTTCGTGAATTTTAATTACATCAAGCCTTTACCCGCCAACACGCACGAGGTGCTTAAAAGCTTCAAAAAGCTGCTGGTATGTGAACTCAACCTGGGACAATTTGCCAGCTATCTGCGGCTCAACTTCCAGGACCTCTCTTTCATACAATACAACAAGATTCAGGGATTGCCCTTTTCTGTAATTGAATTAAAAGAACAAATCAAAAAACAATTGGAGGTTAAATAAGCCATGGTTGAAACAGAAAAATTAGCACCCAAAGATTTCAAGAGCGATCAGGAGGTAAGATGGTGCGCCGGTTGTGGCGACCATGCAGTGTTGAGTGCAGTGCACCGCGCGATGGCCGAGCTGGGTTTGCCCAAAGAAAAATATGTTGTAATTTCTGGTATCGGATGTTCTTCACGATTCCCTTATTATATGAATACTTACGCCATGCACAGCATTCATGGCCGTGCAGCAGCTATTGCCTCTGGCGTTAAAGTAGCCAATCCGGAGCTGAGCGTGTGGATGATTACCGGCGACGGTGACTCGATGGCCATTGGTGGCAACCACTTTATTCATCTGATGCGACGCAATATCAACATCAATGTTATTTTGCTCAACAATCAGATTTATGGGCTTACCAAAGGACAGTATTCGCCTACCTCACTCGAAGGACAGATAACCAAGACATCGCCTTACGGAACTGTAGAACCGCCCTTCAATCCCGGTAGATTAGCCATTGGCGCCGAAGGAAAATTCTTTGCCCGCTCGCTTGATAATAATGTTGGCCTTACCACTTCCATACTTACCGAAGCAGCCCGTTTTGAGGGGACGGCTCTGGTGGAAGTATTGCAAAATTGTGTGATTTACAATGATAAAGCACATGCGTTTATCACCGACAAAGCCATGAAAGAAGACCGCCAACTGATTGTGGAACATGGCAAACCAATGATCTACGGTATAGAGCGCAACAAAGGAATAGTAATAGATAAGCTGAAACTAAAAACGGTTACCATCGGCGAAAACGGCATCACCGAAGCCGACATCCTGGTGCACGATGCACACGATCCCGATCCTACTTTACATCTAATGCTCGTGGGTCTTACTGCCCCGGAATTTCCGGTAGTTCTTGGTGTGATACGCTCAGTAGAAGCAGAAACGTACGATCAGAAATTCCATCAGCAGATTGCCCACATACAATCCACCTCCAACAAAAAATCGTTGCAAGACGTACTCTACAGCGGAAACATCTGGAAGGTTTAGGGAAAAGTAGGCAGTCTTCAACTCTCAGTTCTCAGTCCTCAGTTCTCAGTTCTCAGTCCTCAGTTCTTAGTCCTCAGTTCTCAGTCCTCAGTTCTCAGTCCTCAGTTCTCAGTTCTCAGTCCTCAGTTGGCAGCCGTCAGCCTTCAGTTGGCAGCCGTCAGCTCTCAGTTGGCAGCCGTCAGTTCACAGTATTCAGTTGACAGACAAATTAAATATTTGAATTTATAGCCCCAACGGGGCGGCATCAATAGCGCAGCTTGAAGCGCTGTGATATTTAAGAACGGAATGAAACAAAGCCCCAACGGGGCGGCATCAATTTGGAAGGATGAGTTTTGAGTATCGAATATCCAATATCGAATTTTGATTTTATAGCCCCAACGGGGCGGCATCAATAGCGCAGCTTGAAGCGCTGTGATATTTAAGAACGGAATGAAACAAAGCCCCAACGGGGCGACATCAATTTGGAAGGATGAGTTTTGAATATCCAATCTTGAATATCGAATTTTGATTTTATAGCCCCAATGGGGCAACATCAATTTGAAAGGATGAGTTTTGAATATCGACTCTTGAATCTTGAATTTCGAATCTTGAATTTATAGCCCCAACGGGGCGGCATCAATAGCACAGTGATATTTAAGAACGGAATGAAACAAAGCCCCAACGGGGCGGCATCAATTTGAAAGGATGAGTTTTGAATCTCGAATCTTGAATTTCGAATCTTGAATTTTGAATTTTGATTTTATAGCCCCAACGGGGCGGCATCAATTTGAAAGGATGAGTTTTGAATATCGAATATCGAATCTTGAATATCGAATCTTGAATTTATAGCTCCAAAGGGGCGACATCAATTTGGAAGGAGGATGGAGGTATGTAAATTCGCCAATCCCAATTCGTCTTTTTATTTGTCATCTTTCTTTAACACCAACCTATCGGGAAGCAATCCCGGTGAATTAGCGCTAATCACCAAAAACGAATCCATCGTTTCGGTGCGAACCAACGCAGAGGCAATGCCCGCCTCTGCTATTACCGGATTCTTGCCCAATATTTCCGCGGATCCTTCTACCCTGAATTCAACCAGCACATTTGCATCGTAAACTGTATTGCCGCTGCTATCGGTAACCCAGGCATTTACAAAAAATATATCGGGAAAATTTTCATTAATGGCGATGCCTTCCAGATCAGCTTTCAGCCGGATATGCGCGGGAGCTCCGGCTGCTGCAACTTCATGACGCGCCGCCTCCTGGCCATCGATGTAGCCGACGGCAGTGAGTTTCGCCGTTCCAACAGGCACGTTGGCAAACCGAAAAGGTGGAAACACCAGCGAATCAAATACAGAATCTTTAATGGCGGTTTGCCGAGCAAAAACACGCTCTCCAACCAACAATTCCACCTCCTTACAATTGCTATAAACTGTGATGTACTGCGACGAAAGATGATTGTTATAGCTGGCAATAAATACCATAGGACCGGAAACCACGGGCGCAGGATATTGCTCTTGCGGAGGCCGTTGGCTTTGGTAGAAATAGCACGAAAACTTTGGAACCCGGAAAATATCAGCAATGCCCGATGCCTCCAGGTCGGTGGCATAGCCGCAGTTGTAATCAAACATGAGCCAGTTAGCATGGCCAATGGTGCCGATGCCTCTGCGGTTGGATGCCGCTGCCTCGGAGAAGTTGAGCGCCTGCTGCAGCAATCGTTGTTCGCCACTTCCGCGAAGCTGCCTGCTGGTGCGTTCGTCGGCTTTCAGATCACCAAAAGATTTTTGATTGAAACCTGCATTTTGTGCATAATATTCCCAGTCGCCATATTCGGCCACCAAAACATTACGTTTTCCATTTTTATAAAAATTCCAGTACAAAGGAGGCTGCCCATGTTGCCTTGCCGGGATAAAGAGATCGTAGGCGGGATAGTCCATCCAGCCGGCCGAGTAGCTATCGCCGAAAGGCAACTCCTCGTCGAGGATTTCGTTTACCGTCTGCATGTACTTGTCCGTCATCTGCGATTCGTTGAGCGACAGCTCCCAAAAAGCCACACATGCGTGATTTCGGTCGCGTCGAATCAAATCACGACAATCCTGATAAGAATTTTGGATAAACACCGAATCCCCAAAAAATTGCCATCCGGGAATACAATCCATCACCAACAACCCAAGTACGTCGCAGGCATCCATGAAAGCCTCAGCATGTGGATAATGCGACAGCCGCACAAAATCGAATCCTGCGCTCTTTATTTTTACCGCGTCGCGCCACTGCGCCTCATCCGACAAGGCATAGCCCACAAAAGGATATTCCTGATGGCGGTTGGTGCCACGCAGAAATTGCTTTTCACCGTTTACAAAAAAGCCACTATCGTTTAACTCAATTTTCCGGATGCCAATGTTAAGACTTGTCGAGTCGAGAAGGCGCTCGCCGGCCATCAGTTCCACCAGCAACCGGTAAAGCTGTGGCTGCTGTGGCGACCACAACTGAGGATCATCCACCACCAACTCCTGCCTTACTGTCGTGGTGCTGCCCGGCTGCACAAGTGCTTCCTCGGAGCGGAAACGAAATATTTGTCCTGACGAAGAAATCAGCGTAGCCAGCAAGCGAACCTTTTTTGCAGAACCGCTTTCGTTTTTTGTCTGCACACGAAGCACACCCTGCGCCTGCTCAGCATTTACTTTATCAAAATGCACCAGCACGCCGCCGCCGGCTGCCTCATCAGCAGCAACAGCATCGGTGATAAAAATTTTCCCCGTAGTGATCAGATAGACATTACGATAGATGCCGCCAAAATAATTAAAGTCGAGATCGGCAAGCGCCTTACCCGGCGGAACCTGTGCATTGTCCGTGTTTTCCAACCAAACATCTATCTGGTTGGCGGTATCTGGCCGCAGTAGCGGAGTGGCGTCAACCGTAAAAGGTAGGTAACCGCCGCTGTGGGTCAGCACTTTTTCATTATTAATAAAAATGGTTGCCACCTGCATCGCTCCTTCAAAATAAATAAAGAACTTCCGGTTGGTGGTATCGCTTACGCTAAATGTTTTTACGTAATGCCCCGTGCCCTGAAACTGATCGTTGACCACCAGGGGTTCGATGCGCATGGTGTGCGGCAGGTTGATGGTTTCCCATTCTGTAAAAGTGGTGTCGCCGGTCGCTTGGCGCGAAAATTGCCAATCGCTGCCGAAATTCTCGGTGGTACGAAATACATTGTCATCAGATCGGGCGCAACTTACAATCGTAACAGAAATTACGAAAAGAATAAATATTTTCAGGCTGATGCTGAGGTCAGATTGACAGCTCATGGGAAAATCACTTATAGGTTTCTTTATCAAAAAAATCGAAAGCCGGCAGTGCTTCATTGCCATTGGCGGCATCAAAAAATGCAGCGTTATCCCAGTGGGAACCTTGACCCCAGAGGGTGGAGCAAGAAGTCGAAATCCAGGCAGGCTCCCAATATACCACGCCTTGTCCGCCACCATCACGCGTAAGTCGTACCAAGTCTTTCAGGTAATCAAGCTGCCCTTGAGGTGAAGGTGGATATTCGGCAATAAGCGCCTCTTCGCCCAGGATATTTCCGGCGGCATCGGCATCTTGCATTGTGTGAGGATAAGCCGTTTCTACAATCATCACCTGCTGGCCGTAGAGCTTGCGCAACGAATCCAATGCCTGCGGAATATCCTGAAACTTGTAGGTTGACCATTTGGGATAATACGACAGCCCAATCCATTCAAAATCTGCCAGCCCATTATCTGTGGCTTCGCGCATCCACCAGAAAGCATTTTCGGGCTGCGCAATGTGAATCATCTTTTGGATGTTGTTGCCACTGGTTTTATTAAAAACATCCACTGCCGCTATTCCTTTATTTAATAAAAAAATATTCCGCTTCCAGTTGATGCTGTCGGTAAACATGTTGTCTTCGGGTTGCATGATTTCGATGTTCACCTCATTGCCAATCTGCACCATAAGCGGAACCAATCCGGCATGAGCAAGATTTCGCAGTGTGTTGAAGGTGTAATTGTAAATTGAATCTGCTAATATTTCCAGACTGTTGATGTGTTGCCAGGCAGCAGGAATCACCTGATGCTGCGGGTCAGCCCAGGTATCGGAATAATGGAAATCGAGCAACACCGCCATGTTGTTTTCTTTGGCGCGTTGCATGGTTTTTTTCACGTCATCATAACCTGACCACATGCTATCGGGCGAATGCCACAGACGCACCCGCACCAGGTTGCAGCCTTCGTTAGCAAAGAGCACAAAAGGATCGATGGCGTTGCCATTTTGCCGATATGTTCCGCCGCAGGCTTCCATTTCGTTTACGTACGATAAATCGGCACCGTAATAAAATGTGTCATCGTTTTGCTTTGGCTGAGGCTGCTGACAACCGGCAAAAAAAAGGAACAATGTTGTCGCGATAAAAATGCTACTTTTCATATTTCAAAAACTTTTGTGTAATGACTTTGGAATCTTTTGTAATGATTTTTAAAAAATAAACGCCGGAAGGAAAATCAGCAATATCCATTTTTACAGATTGTGATGGAAAAAAGGAATTGCTTTTTAATAGTTTGCCAAAAGCATCGTAAACTACAATGCTGCTAATCATCTCGCGGCCTTGCAGCCAAATAGCATCTGAGGCTGGATTAGGGAAAACCCGGACTGTCGGCAGTTGCCATTCCGCCACAGCGGTGCCGCCAATTGCGTTGCAGCTACTCCATACAAAAGCCAGAAGTGCAGCAGTGTCAGCCATCACATAGCGCCGGTGGTTGCCCCAGTACAAAGCACATTCGGCGGGCACGGTTTCGCGTGAAGCGTCGAGCCAGTTGTTGTTGTTGCGAAAAATATAAGCGCCCCGGCTGCGGCCGGGAATGGTAGTTTGGTAACTAAAAATATTGCCGCTGGCAGATTGCATCGGGACAAGTTGCCAGGGCAGGCCGGTAAAGTCGCCGGTAACAAAAACGCCCTGACTTGTATCCACGCCGGTCATGTCCACCATAAAAGTTACAGGCATGTCGTCAAGTGCCGTAGGTTTTATTTCATAATCATAATCCATAAAACCGATTCCTTCGCGCAACTCATGATCGAAATCGAAAAAGGCAGCATTCTCCCAACTGGAGCCGCACGCTGTCGAAACCCATGCCGGTTCCCAGTAAATCACGGCGCTGCCACCGCTCTCTTTCACCAGCCACGACAACTCAGTGAGGAAGTCGCGCTGATTTTCAGGCGATGGCTGATTGCCGTAAGAGGGTAGTAAGTTGTCGGCGCCCAGTAAGTTATTGGTGTTGTCCGCCCAGGATAGTGTGAAAGGATAAGCCGTTTCAACAATCATCACTTCCTTGCCGTATGTTTGCCTAAGCGCTGCCACCGCTGCCGCAGCTTCTCTTACGCTCATCACCGACCAACCGGGATAATAAGAAAATCCGATGATATCGAAATCATCCAGCCCATTAGCTGAAGCATCGGCAAACCACCAAAGCGCATTTTCGGGTTGCGCGATGTGAATAACAGTTTTTATAGAGGCCGCCGCCAGCGCATTGATATCGGTGACAGCCTGCTGCGCCCGTTGCAGCAACAACACATTGCGTGGCCAATTATTTGGATAGAGCGGCTCATCAGGCTTTAACAGGATGTTGCCGTTTATTTCATTGCCCAGTTGCACCAGCTCCGGCAGCAAATCCTGCAGGTGAAGTTGGTAAAGTATATTGTAGGTGTAATTGTACAACGAATCCGCCAGCACCTGAAGGTCGTCGATCTGCTGCCAGGCCAGCGGGCGTAGCTGTGCGCCGGGATCGGCCCAGGTGTCGGAGTAATGGAAGTCGAGCAACACCTGCATGCCGGTGGCTTTTGCGCGCGCTATCGACACCTTCACATCGGCCAGCGAGTTGTAAATTCCAGCGGGCGTGTGCCACAACCGGAAGCGGGCAATGCCGGCGCCACGCTCTCCAAAAATAACGAAAGGGTCTTTGGCAACGCCATTTTCATAATAAATTGCACCACAATCTTCCATCGCATTTACAAAAGAAAGATCGGCACCCGTGCGAAAGGCTTGGCTGGAGGCAGGCAGAATTATTAGCGTGAGTATTGCCGTAAGGCCAAAGGTCAGATAACGGATCGGGTGCAATGTTTTATTCATAAGAATTAAATTTTTGACTTCATAACCCAGCCGTTTGGGGTGGGATTTGGGAAAACCTAAACAGATACCCGCAGGCTAAAGCCTGCAATTTTTTTAGAATCATCAATGTATCTCGATGCTGTGGATCATATAAAACAGATGCTGCAGGTGTTTGGTGATTTCGGTGATGTGTTCGGTAGCGCCCCGCACCGAGCCGGGAATGGCAAAGAGCAGTGTGTTGCCGTTAGCGCCGGCCACCGCTCTGCTGGTGAGGGCGGCAGGTTTCTCAATGCCATATTTCCAGCGTATCATCTCGATGATGCCGGGAATAGGTTTTTTGATAAATTCGTTCATCACTTCCGGGGTGATATCGCGCGGCCCAATGCCTGTGCCACCCGTGGTGATGATGATATCTGTGGCAGACAAGGCGCCTTTGAGCAGCGCGCGAAGCTGCATTTCGCTGTCGGGAATCACCACATTTTCAATTTTCAGACGCCAGTCTATTTTATCAAAATAATCTTGCAAAACTGCCGACACTGCCGGGCCGCTTTTATCTTCGTATATACCCCGGCTGGCGCGGTCGCTCAGCGTAATTACCAGCGCTTTGAAAACTCTGGGTATGTGATGCATCACGTCGCCGGAATGAAGCTCGCCGGGATGGGCTACACGGCAAAAGATACCTTCGCGCGGCATCACGTAATTGCCAGGCTCACGAAACTGATCGTGGAAAGGTTTGCCTTTTTGCACCACCTCCAGCACCACTTCATCTTTTACAAACTTATCGAAGATACGCACATCGGTGACGGTGGTAGTTTCAAAAAGAATATTCTCGGCAAACTGCCCCGGTGCCAGTGGTCGTGCGCCGGTGATATCATAAAAACGCTGTGCATGCGCTACGTCAAACATGCTCACAGGCCGGCTGGAACCAGCATGGACATCACCGGCAACGCCTTCGGATTCCAGAATCAATTTTTCTGCGGGTAACTTGCGGCCGCGTTCGCCGGCGGCATTGGTGGCTAATATTTTTATAGTTTCTGTCATGATAAATAAAATGAGTTATAAAAATCTAAAATAATACCAGTCAGCCTTTCGACAGATATTTTATCTCGTCGCCGGCGCGTATGCTGCCTGGACGAAGAACCCGGGCAAAAATACCTTCTTTGGGCATCACGCAGTTGCCAACCTCCTTAAAGATGGCGCAGCCGGTGCCATGGCATTTCTTGCCGATTTGCGTTACCTCAAGCTCTGTTGCTCCAATCATCAGGCGGTCGCCGGGCTGTGCCTGGTGCAACATGATCCCTTCGGTGGTAATATTTTCGGCAAACTCGCCCCACCCCACTTTACGCCCGGCCAGGCGGCTCCACTTTTCGATACTTTCGCGCGCCAGCAAACTCACCTGCCGGTGCCACTCGCCGGCATGTGCATCGCCCTGCACACCCCGGGCATCGAGGTCGATGGAAACTGCGGGGGTTTTTATGGTTCCTTTCGCAGTGGAAATATTAACACTTACAACTTTTATGTCCATACGCTAATTTGATTTTAGTCAGCGGCAAAGATAATGGAAAGAAGAAGTGCGCGAGGCGCAGGGCGCAAGGAACAGGGTGTTAAGGCGGTGTTTGTAATCTCACATATGGTGTTTTGGTGATTGGACGAAACAGGAATTTAGCCAGGCGCATGTTTGGACGAGGTCGCTCCTCGTCCACTTTATTCTTACAGGCTTTGCCTGTTTTCATTCCACAATAATTTCGTTAAAAACGCAGGCACAGCCTGCAAGAATAGATGCAGCTTAGGTTCAACCTAAGCTGAACTCGTGCGTGTTATTTATAATTAAGATTCACATTCAGCAACTTTTCGGCTTGTGCGACGGAGATGCCTTTGCGGCGCGCGTAGTCGGTGACCTGATCCTGTGAAAGATTCCCCAGATTAAAATATTGCGCTTGCGGATGCGCGAAAAAATATCCGCTCACAGAGGCGCCCGGAACCATGGCAAAGCTTTCGGTGAGTTGGATGCCAACATCCTCCGCTTTGAGCGCATCAAATAGTGTTCGTTTCTCGCTGTGTTCGGGACAGGCCGGATAGCCCGGCGCCGGACGGATGCCCTGGTATTTCTCACGGAGCATTTCTTCGACAGTCAGTTGCTCGTCGGGAGCATACGGCCAAAACTCCTTTCGGACGCGATGATGGATCAATTCGGCAAAGGCTTCCGCCAGCCGGTCCGCCATAATTTTTATCATAATGGCGTTGTAGTCGTCGTTGTCGGCCTCGTATTGTTTTACCCACTGCTCTACGCCAATGCCCGCCGTTACCGCAAAGCCACCAATATAATCCGTAATACCGGTTTCTTTTGGCGCGATGAAATCAGCGAGGCAGAGGTTGGGAGCATCGCTGGGTTTTTGCTGCTGGTTGCGCAGAAAACGGAAAGAGGCCAGCGGATGGTTTGCCTCCTTATTCTCGAAAATCTGAACATCGTCGCCTATTGAATGGGCAGGCCAGAAGCCAATAACGCCGGAGGCTTTTAGCATTTTTTTGTTAATAATTTCGTCGAGCATTGCATTGCCATCGTCGAACAGTTTGCGCGCTTCCTCGCCCTTGAGCGGATCGTCGAAGATGGCAGGATATTTCCCGTTGATGCGCCAGGTGTGGAAGAAGAAAGTCCAGTCGATATAGTTACGGATTTCGGCAAGATCGTAATCTTCAAAATTTTTGATTCCTATAAAAGCAGGCGCGTACACATCACTATCTTTCCAATCGATTTCGATCCTGTTTTGACGCGCCTGTTCCAACGAAATATAGGGCGTTTCAAGGCGGCGGTTTTCGTAGTTCTCGCGTACGGTCTGGTATTTCTGTTGGATAGTTTTGACAAAATCCTCTTTCCTTTCCGCCGAAACCAATGCCGAAACCACCGCCACGCTGCGGGATGCATCGCGCACATGCACGACAGGCGGCGCATACTGCGGATCGATCTTTACGGCAGTGTGTATCTCGCTGGTGGTGGCGCCGCCAATGAGCAGCGGGATTTGCATCTTGCGCAGCGTCATCTCCTGCGCCACATTTACCATCTCCTCGAGCGACGGGGTAATCAATCCGCTAAGCCCGATGATGTCAACCTTTTCCGCTACAGCGGTATCCAGAATTTTTGTTGCCGGCACCATCACGCCCAGGTCGATCACCTCAAAATTATTACAAGCCAGCACCACGCCCACGATGTTTTTGCCGATGTCGTGCACGTCGCCTTTTACGGTAGCCATCAGCACTTTGCCGGCAGTATGTCTGCCGCCACCGTCGGCTTTCTCGGCTTCGATGTAGGGCAGCAACACAGCCACCGCCTTTTTCATCACACGCGCACTTTTTACAACCTGTGGCAAAAACATCTTGCCTGAACCGAAAAGGTCGCCTACCACGTTCATGCCGTCCATCAGTGGCTGCTCAATTACATCGAGCGCGCGTGGATAAAGTTGGCGCGCCTCTTCTACATCTTCATTTATATGGCTGACGATGCCTTTGATGAGGGCGTGTTTGAGGCGCTCCTGAACGGGTTCTTTGCGCCAGGCATCCTCCTGCTCCGGAGTTTTTTCTTTGTCTTTAAGTTTTTCAGCGAAAGCGATAAGCCGGTCGGTGGCATCTTTGCGGCGATTGAGCACCACATCTTCGATAAGCTGCAAGAGATCGGGAGGAATTTCGTCGTAAATCTGCAACATCCCCGGATTGACGATGCCCATGTCCATGCCCGCTTTGATGGCGTGATAGAGAAATACCGAGTGCATGGCTTCGCGCACCTGGTTGTTGCCCTGAAAGGCAAACGAAAGATTGCTCACACCGCCGCTCACCCGTGCGTGCGGTAGGTTTTGTTTTATCCAGCGGGTGGCCTCGATGTAATCTACCGCGTAGTTGTTGTGCGCTTCGATGCCTGTACCCACCGTAAGAATGTTGGGATCGAAAATAATGTCGGACGGCGGGAAGCCGACTCGCTGAGTGAGCAGGTTGTAAGCGCGCTGGCAAATTTCGGTTTTGCGCTGCAGGTCGGCTGCCTGCCCCTCCTCGTCGAAGGCCATGACGATAACTGCTGCGCCATATTTGCGGGCCAGCCGCGCCTGCCGCAGAAATTCCGCTTCGCCCTCTTTGAGGCTGATGGAGTTGACAACAGATTTGCCCTGAAGGCATTTTAGTCCGGCTTCGATTACACTCCATTTGGACGAATCGACAACGATGGGCAACCGCGCAATGTCAGGCTCCGACATGATCATATGGAGGAAGTTGGTCATCTCCAGCTCGCTGTTGAGCATGGCTTCGTCCATGTTAACGTCGATCATCTGTGCGCCGCCTTCTACCTGATGGCGGGCAATAGCAAGCGCTTCTTCGTAGTTTTTTTCGCGTATAAGACGGGCAAATTTCTTCGATCCGCTTACGTTGGTGCGTTCGCCGATATTAATAAAATTACTCCCCTGCCAGGCGATGAGCGGCTCCAGTCCGCTGAGGCGGAGCTGCGGTGGTAACTCAGGAACCAGGCGCGGTTTTCCGGCGGCAGCTATTTTGGCGAAAGCCCGGATATGATCGGGTGTGGTGCCGCAACAGCCACCAATAATATTGGCATAACCACTCTCGACGAAGCCACGCAGTTGCTCCGCCATGGCTTCGGGCGACTCGTCGTATTCGCCAAACTGGTTGGGCAGGCCGGCGTTGGGATATACACTGACAAACATGGGCGCTTTGGCGGAAAGCTCTGCCAGATAAGGGCGCATCTCTTTGGCGCCGAGGGCGCAGTTGAGCCCGACGCTAAGCAGATTTCCATGCGAAACGGAAATGAGAAAAGCCTCGGTAGTTTGCCCCGATAGTGTGCGCCCGCTGGCATCGGTGATGGTGCCGGAGATCATCAGCGGCACGCGGCGACCCAATTTTTCGAAGGTATTCTCTACGGCAAACATAGCCGCCCGCGCGTTGAGCGTGTCGAAAATAGTTTCGATGAGCAGCACGTCAACGCCGCCATCCATCAGTCCTTGGGCTTGCTCCTGATAAGCCGTCACCAGGTCGTCGTAGGTCACGGCACGAAAACCGGGATTATTTACATCGGGCGACATAGAGGCGGTTTTGCTGGTAGGCCCCAGCGCGCCGGCCACAAAGCGCGGCTTGCTCATCGACATGCCCGTAAAACGGTCGGCGGCAGCACGCGCCAACTGCGCCGAGGCTTTGTTGATGGCGTATGCCTGATCCTGTAACTGGTAATCAGCCAGAGAAGTGCGTGTGGCATTAAACGTATTGGTTTCGATGATGTCGGCACCGGCGGCAAGATAGGCTTCGTGAATTTCGGCGATGACCTGTGGCTGGGTAAGCGAGAGCAGGTCGTTGCAGCCTTTCAGATCGACCGGATGCTCCTTAAATTGATGCCCGCGAAAATCGGCTTCGGTGAGTTTGTAGCGTTGTATCATTGTACCCATGGCACCGTCGAGCAGCAGGATGCGCTCCTGCAAAAGGCGGTACAGCGGGTGTTCTTCATTATTTATCATTCCAATGAATATTTATTTTCCATTAATAAATTTCTGCGTTTGCTTTCGCAAATGAGCGATGCAATCTCTTTTAACAGAAATAGAGGGTGCAGGTTTACAATTGGTTTGAATTAATAAAAGAAGCTCCGATGTAAAACGGGATGTTTTATCGGTAGATGAAATTGGCATTGGTCATCTCAACGCAATCAACTTTCAAGCAGGTGGCGGGGTTGATATTTGTTTTTATGCTGAATGCAGGTGGTATTTATTCCAATTCCAAAGCATGAAAAATGACATGGTATCGCATTTAGCCGGGTCAATTATTATAGCCCGCATGATTTAGAGATTTCATTCAAATCTTAAATATCATTTCCATGTAAGTTGTGGCATTGGATTGGAAAATAATAAAGTATATTCCATTTTGAAATTCAGAAATATCTATCTTATCAATTACTCCCTTTTTGTGGATTACCATTTTACCAACATGATCGAAGACCCTTATTTCTGTGATTGGCTTTTGATGTTTGGTGCTAAAGAACAATAAATTCTTTGTTGGATTAGGGTAAATAGAAATGCTATTTTCCAACTCAGGAAATTCGCTGGTTTTTACAAAACAGGCATCCAAAATTTCTTCCTGATTATTGCACCCGGTAGCATTGTTATGGATATTAAAGCTACCGCCTGGCTCAGCCAAATAGTTGCAAATGCTTTCAACCTCGCATTCGGACAATGAATCATTCATGTAAATGGATAGGTTACCAATCGAGTTAGGGTCAATATTATCCAATCCGGACAGGCTTTTCAGTCCGGTTAAAAAAATCTGTAAATCCCCATTTATAGATTCCACATTTTCAAGTCCTGTCAGACTTTTGAGATAATGGCCATTACTTAAATTAAGGTTTCCGTTGATTGAGGTAATTCCCTGAAGACCATCAAAACTTTCCGTTCCGGTATAGTATATCTCCAAACCGCCTATGGAAGCTATTTCTGGCATACCTAAAAAATTTTTAACGCCGGAAAAACTTACAAAGACAGTTCCGCTGATTTCTGTCAAAGCATCCAATCCATTCAGATGATCGAGAAAACCATTGCGTGCGATTTGTAAGTCTGCACCAATGTTTGTCAACGAATTTAGGCCTTGTAAATCTGTGAGTTGGGTACTATCGACCAGTAACTCGCCACCTATTTCAGTTAAAACACTTAAGCCATAAAGATTATTAATATTGAAACCATGAATCCAGACATCCCCTTCGATGTCGGTACATCCCGGATAATTTGTTTGAAAATTATCAATTTCTTGTTGGGTCAAAAAAGTAATTCCTTCAGGTAAACATGATTGGGATAATGCTGAATGCTGGATAATTAAGCTAAGGCCAATAAAAAACAATGTTGTTCTCATAAATCAATACTTTATTAATTGCTATCGCAAAACGGCTGGCGGTATGTTTTAATTGCCGATTGTGATGCACTTTTCTGACGGCTGCTGCGACTTGGCAATGTGTGTGAATCTTAGGCGTTGGCATATCACAAATGAATAATCCAATTACAAATTTCAGCCAATTGCTCGTCATTGGTTAAGTTAGCCGCATTATTCAATGTTCCGGTTTTTAACTGCTTGTATATTTCAGAAGCCATACCGCTTTCTATTGCAGCGCCAATGAAAAATGTCTGAGGAGTAAGTTTCTCCTTTGAAAAACTGGTTCGTATTCTGTTTAACGCAGAATAGGCAGTTTTCCAATGCTCGTCAGCTCCTGCCGGGTCAATACCACCTTTTAGTTCGCCAAATGCAATATATTTTGTGTGGTTGTGAATAATTGATTGCTTCCCGGCTTTCAAATCAGATGCTGTTCCGTGCAGTATTGATAAGTCAACATTTTTGTTTACCAGTGGAACATTAATATTCAAAACTAACAGCCTGTCAATCTTTCCTTTTTCCCAATAAAGTGCTTTAATGCGTTTTTCAATTTCTGTATCGTCTTTAGGTTTATCGAGCCAAGTATTTGAATCATTGTCTTTCCATTGGTATTCTATACCAGCAATATTGAACACTGATAACAATGAACGCAAAAATTTTCTTTCTCCGAGTAAACCTGCAAGATTTCGAGCTTTGCCTCCTAATGCGTCACCTTTAGTCAAAAGATAGCGGTAAACAAGTTCATCAATAAAACTATCACCCGCTGGTTCTAAAAATTCTTTAATGAATCCTTGTATAGCAATCGTTCTATCATCTTCTGTTAAATAATTTAGGGATTTGTCTGATAAACCGGATGCAGCTAAAAGGCCTACCCGTAAATCATCTAATTGTAAAAGATCTTTGGGCCTTTTTGCTTTACTTGAAAGGGCTTTAAGTGCTTTTGCTTCTTCAATGTATGGAATGGCAAGGTAGTTTTTCTCTAATGCCATTGCGACAAATCCCGCTCTTGTTCTCGCACGGGAAGTAACTAAATCGTCTGCCGATTTAATCAACCTGTTTGTTTTTATTTTTTCTGCCATAAATAAACACATTTACGGACTTCTGTTCGGCCATAGTTCCCCATTTGTTGGCTGCTATTACCTTTGCCCTTGGGTAATACAAATATTTTGTTAATGTTAAATCCGAAATTTTCTGCAAAATCAGATAAAATCAAATCTACCGGAATTTCTTCACCGCCATAGCGAACATTATCATTTACCATCACACAATAGCCACCGCTTTTTGTAACACGAGCCATTTCATAAATTACAAAACAAAGTTCGAGAAAGTAATTTTTTACCATCCTTGCAATGTTATTGTTATTCAGTTTCCCTCGTTTGTTAAGTTCATCTAAAATCGTGTTTACTTCCATCATTGCATCCGAGTTTTGATAGGATTTAATGACTTTTTCAAATGCTTCTTTTTGATTGATAGAAGAGTAAAGGTTTTCGAGATATTCAATCTTATCCTTGTTTTCTACCGTACACGACAACATTGATTGTCTGAGATTTTTTACCTGCTCATGGTCATATCCCAAATAAACTAACTCTAATGCGTAAGTCCGTGTATAGTCATAACGATTGCAATAAGGGGGAGAAGTAATGATGAAGTCAAAAAAATCGCTCTCAAGTTTTGGTAATTCTTCGAGACAAGTGCCCTCAATAATGTTTACAGGCTTTTTCTCTATAGAAATATTTTCAAATTGATCAAACAAAGAGCTACTTTGATTTGGTTGCAGGTCTTGTAAAATTTGATTTATTTTTACTTTTACAGCATCTTCAAAGCTCAAGATTTTCCCTTTATCAAAAGGCTTACCTGATAATTCTCGTTTACAACGGTAATCCCAACGCAGGTACTGTCCGTCCTTTCTTGTATAGCTAATTTCTTCTAACACTGCAAATGCTGCAAATTTCAAAATGGTCTGAACAGGTTTATCATTTATTTGGGAGCAATAGGCTAAATACTTATTTAAGTATTCTTCTGTATCGTCAGGAAAGGCATCCTTTGTAATCGAAATATGATGAATATAGTTATTCCACTTTCTCATCGTTGAAATTTCATTCCACATTTTTTTTGAAATGGCTCTAAATTCGTCAACTTGTATTTCGCTAATAGCCTGTCGGGTTTGCATAACAAATGTTCCAACGGGTAAAAGTTCAATTCCATGTGATTCCCATCCTAACTCCTGTCCGGCAAACAATGTAGTACCTACTCCGGCAAAGGGGTCTAAGACTTTACCACCGTCAGGTGCATACTCCGAAAGAAAGTATTTTACAAGGGCAGAAGAAAAGCCCTCTTTATACTTGAACCAACGGTAAATAGGTTCTTCTTTGTTTGCTTGAAAACTAACAACTTTCCTGTTTAGATTGTAAGCTGTTTCTAATCTGTCTGCAAGCCGGTCAAATAGTTTTTCTCTTTCTGATTTAAACAGTTCTACTTCTTTAAACATTACGTATAGCTTTTAATTAAGGCATTTGCTTCCCGGCCATTCGATTAAGCCCAACTTTGCAGTCTGAATATGCATATTGGAATCCATAATTCTCAATTTTTAATAACTGCAAATTTACTCTTTTCTTTTCAGGATCGTTGAAATCACATATTACCCCTGACTCATCGCCCAATGCTTTAGCATTCTCTTTGTCGATTTGATAAAGGAGCTGAAGGCGTTCCTTAATAGTGCAAGACAAAAAAAGACCGTGAAAAAACCAACTAAATTAATGATGGTAATTCTCTGAAATAAAATACCTTTGGCAAAAAAATACTCCTGTCATGCGCGCTTTGCTTGTCATAATTTTCTTGCTGGGGTTTGCGCATTTATCAATGGGCTTTCCACAGAATGGTGAAAATGGGCTTTACGCCAAAAAAGCCGATCGTTTTTATGATCAGCTTTCCTACGATAGCGCTGCCATTTACTATTCATTAGCAATCCACAACACCAACCAAAACGACGCTCCGGAACTTTTCGGTACTCTTCTCAACCGCAAGGCCTCTTCATTATTTTGGTCGGATCGGATGGATGAAACGCTGAAAGCCTGCAGGAGAAGTTTAAAATTTTGCTGTGATACATTAGGCTCCCTACATCCCGAAACGGCACAGGCACAAATGAATCTCGGCGCCTTTAAATTCCTGTCGGGAAACTTTGGCGTGGTAGCTGAGCATTTTTATGAAGCTGCCTTCATCCTCGAAAATTATTATGGAAAAGATAATGCGAAAGTGGCAAAGGCCTATGAGTGGCTGGGAACCCTATACGAATCGCAGTCTGACACAGCACTTGCGCGAAAGTATTTATGGAAATCGCTAAATATTTATGAGAAATCACTGGGTGCTGACCATCCTGATATTGCCGAATTGTATCGATACATCGGTTTGTATTACAAGCGTTTTACGCCGCACGATTCGGCCATTTATTATTTTGAAAAAGCAAAACTTCTTTTCGACCAAAAATATGGCGCGGCCAACTTCCAATCGGTGAAATGCCTGAACAACATTTCGGATACCTATGCGAATGGCATGGGCCAATGGAACCAAGTGCCTGCAATGTATGAAATGTGTATGAAACTATCGTCGGGTTTCAAATCGCCCAATCGCCATACTGCTGCCATGACGCTATATCGCATGTATGATTTCTATAATCACCAACAGGATTTTCTGCTCTCCATCGCTTACCTGAATAAGATTCTTCGGCTTTACTATCCTGACTTCGAAAACCAGAATATTTTTGAAAATCCGCGTCAGGCTGCTTCATGTCCTTACAACATACCAAAAATCATTTTTATAGCCAAGGCTGGGCTGCTGATTAAACAGGCCGAAAAAGATACCACCCACAAACGCCGGTACCTCACAGCAGCATCGGAATGCTACGTTTTGTTCGATCGAATAGTGGAGGCGATGTGCAACAGCCTGCAACGGCTCGACGACCGGCTACGTTTTGCCAACAGTCATGCAAAACTTTACTATGCGATTACGCGCCTCGAGCTTGAGCTGTATCAGTCAGGGTTTGGTGAAGAACACATCAGCAATGCGCTCTATTATTCAGAAAAGAAAAAGCTGAAAGACCAAATCCTAAAATTTACCGACAATCCCAGCTTTTTATTTCATAATAATGATGAATTTTCGGAGGAGATGATTGGGTATAAAAAGGAGCTGAACGCATTGAAATCGGAACGTATTGCGGCAAATGATAAAACAAAAATTGATCGCCAGATTGTAAGCAAGACTTTGGAGGCCGACGCAAAGTATGATGCGTTTTATACAAATAACTCCCCACACCTCACGGCTCTCGCTAACCGCCCGAAGCCATCCATCCAGGAGCTGCAAAACCAATTAACGGAAAACGAATGTCTGCTCTATTTTGCTGAAACCACACAGGATTACAAGCAAATCCCTCATGCTTTAATTGTGATCGCCATCGACAAACATCAGGTAAAGGCAGCCGAAATTGAAGGCCAGGAAACATTTTTTCTCATTTCAGATTTTTGCCAGGCGCTGTCATCCAATCGCTCATTGGATTCCACGCGTGTGGCCGGCACACAGCTTTACCAATTGCTGATAGCTCCGTTTGCCGACTTATTAAAATGGGAAATCATTATTTACCCATCGGCATTTGTAAGCAAACTGCCTTTTGAGGCGCTGCCCGATTTGAGCAGGCATGACGATTCCCGCCTGCTAATCGAAAATCATTTGGTGTGGAAAATATTTTCGTTGGACGACCTTTCTGTTAAAGATTCATTTGCCCGCACTTCGCGGGATAGTTTGCTGGCGGTTGCCCCGGCCTTCAATGCGGCCAAAGCAGAGGAGATAGCGCTGCTTACCCAGCGCGACGTTAATCTGATCAATCTGGCCGGGGCCGCCAAAGAGTGTGGTATGATCGGCAAATATTACCGCACATTTTTGCTCGATGGTTTGTCGGCAGGCAAGGAGCAATTTAAGCGTATTTGCACCCGGTTTCCTTACATTCATATTTCCACCCATGGCGCTCCGTTAGATGGCGACACGGAAATTGTGCAGCTTGCTTTTAGCGCTGATGGCAATAATGATAACGGGTGGTTAAATTTTTATGAAATTCTAAATTTAGACATCCATGCCGATCTTGTGGTTTTGAGCGCCTGCAAAACCGGCGTGGGGATGAAAAACAACGGCGAAGGAAACCTTAACCTGGGGTGGGCCTTCAGGCAGGCCGGTGCACAATCGGTTATCATCAGTTTGTGGGATGTGAGCGATTACGCCAGTTCGCAGATCATGCCATCGTTTTACGAATTTCTGGAAAAAGGCCATTCCAAACCGGAGGCGCTGCGGCTGGCCAAGCTCAGGTTTATCAACGACCACAGCCAGGCAACTGCGTCGCCGTTCTATTGGGCTGCATTCGATTTTGTCGGAAACGGGAGTGTCGATGTCGAAAAAACGGATGTCACAGATATCCTTCAAAGATTACTGATAGCCTTTGTCGGTCTTTCAGCGTTGTTATGGGTGGCCATTATTATTTGGAGAAAAAGTAAAGCCAGGAGACTTACCTGAGCTTTTTTAAAAGATTGGACGTTTTAGCCTCGTAAAAGCCATCGTTATTGCTCAACATTTCAAGATAGACGCGGGCGGAATCCTGATCATCCTTATGCAGATAAGCCAGCGCAAGGTACCAGTTGATTTGCTCGTCAAACCCGCTGCTTTTGGTTGATGCCTCCTTAAACCAGTGGATGGCCTGTTCGCTTTCGCCCTTTGCCAGATAAGCATTTCCAAGATAAAACATCACGTCAGGGGTGTAGCTTTTGTTTATTAAAAACTGATGGAGCAGAACAATCGCCGAATCCCAATCTTCCACTTCATAGCACAGCATTGCTTTCGCTTTATCGTTCACAACGTTACTTTTTACAGTGATCATGTTAGGATAAGGCGCAAAATTGCGCTCGAAGAGCTTTTCGGAGGAAGGTGCCTGTAGCATAAAATACGAGCCGGCTGCAACGAAGACGAGCAGGATGGCTGCGACGCCATAAGTGTAAATCTTTCTATTGATACAAAACCCAGGTTTTTCGGGATGGGTTGGAGCTGTTATTCTTTTGAGGATTTCAGGTTCGTCTTTCACATCCATATAAAGTCCTGTAACGCGGTCGTTGCAAACTTCGCATTCACTCAGATGGCTTGAAACAACATCCGGCAGTTCGCGCAGCAATTGTTCGCGCATCATAGCCTCCACACACATGGCCACGGCCTCATCGGTGAGATGCCCTGCTTTGTTGATGTAACCGGTAGTATGATTGTTTTTCACAGTTTTAAAAAATTATCTTTATCTATTAACTACAACCTATGATTGCCAAATTGGATTTGGGTAGGGAAATATTGGAAATAACTGTCGAGCAAATAACCGAAAGTCTCTCTGTCGAAATCCGTCATAAGCCGGGAATTTAAGAATTGGATTATTTTGTTAATCTCGTAGTTCGTCCAGCGCCAGTAAGAACTTGCATCGGTAGTGCTTTTGTCGGTAAGATTCAGCAAAGGCCGCACCAGCTCAAATCTTTGTAGCTTTCCGCTTTCTGACTTTTCCATGTTATTTAACGAAACTATTATTTCTTCCAACGCATTTTCCATCGCCATGCCATCCACGCCAAGCAACATTTTAAAGTCATCCCGAAAAATTTTGTGATCGAAAAGCGTCTTTAAACAAAGGAGCAATTTAAACCTCAGGTGCAGGTATGCCAGCATTTTACAATGTAAAAAACCGACCACCTCGTCAATCGCCAGATTATTTATACTCTGGTTTGACAAGCCCGGAACCTTGCCGGGATGGCTGTCGATAGCCATGCCGGCTCTGTTGTGTTTGTTTTCGGCTTTAATAATGTTCTTTGCCTCATTCTCGGCAATCTTCCAGATAAAATTTCTGAAGAGGCGCTTTTCGTCGTACGACGATCGAATAACTTCTCGTTTGCCGAGAAGATTTGTTAGCAACTGCTGTACCACATCGTTGCGCGAAAAATCAGCCAAATGCTGATACGAAAACAGCTTACACACCACGATTTCGGCCATGGGCTGGTACTTCACTATTAGTGTGTTAAAATCATCCCGCAGCAAAACAATATCTTCCGCCTGATTGGCGGCAATAGCAACATCTCTGAGGATGGCGAGGAAAAAAACCAGAAAAGTGCTGCCAGCCGAAAATGCTTTGAGGCGCAAAACAACTTCGGGCGAATTCATGCGCAGCATCAGTGCATTTTCCCATGCGGCTTTTTCGGCGCCATTGCGGTGGCAAACAAAGGAATTCTTGCCTATGATGGATTGGAACAACCCCCGGTGCTCACGGTAGAAGTTGTGTGGCGACGCTTTCCAAATCTCAAAATCATTGTTTGACATAATGCGGCTCTCCATCCATAATATTCAAAACACGAAAGTAAATTTTTTTTGATCACCCCTTCCAATTTGCTCTGGTGGAATTGTAGTTACAGTATAAAAAAAACAATGAAGCTTTAAACGTTCTGTAATCCCCAACTCATGACGTCCCCAACCCCTCCCTTCTCCGCCATTTTTGGTGGAGAAGATCGAGGGGGATAATTTTCGGTCTGACTTTTAAAATTTTATGAAGATGAAAAAAGTAATCTTATTAATATCTGTCTGTTTCCTATCCATGATTTTCAGTTTTGAGTAGCTGCAAATTTAGAAACAATTAAACATCAAAAGCAGCCGGTAGTTTTCTTAATCTCACCTTTACCATGACTTTAATAAGGGTGATGGAAAAGAATCGGGATGCACTCGGAATCTGCTATTCAGCAAAAGCATTACAATCTAAATCTACGCTCATCACTGGGGGGCAAAGAAATGGAACCACCCTCCCCGCAATCCAGGCATCGAAGAAAAGGCCTTCCAATCGGGAATAAAAAGCAGCCTTTCAAGGTGCGTACATGCAGGATCAATTACTGTTCTTTGCTTCACCCTTTCTTCCGCCCAACCAAAGAAGTACTACTTTCGCCCTTGATTTTAATAAAACCGACATCTGATAAATTTTGAACGCCGGTAAATAACCAGCAACTTTTTACATGGAACAACGCATTGCCAGCATCATCTCACGGGCATTCCACCCTTTGATCATCACGACGTATTTTCTGATTATCACTCTCAATCTGCAGTTTCATTTTGCCACAGCCCTTCCCGGCAAGGCACGCTGGATGATTCTGGGTCTGACCATTATCACCACTTTTGTGGTTCCGGTGTTACTCATCAACATTGGCAACATGCTTTTGCACAGGTTTACGCACTTGCATCCCCGCCTGGCACAGGTACCAGCGTTGGTGGCGACCATGGCCATGTATTATTTTACCTATCGTTTGTTCGATCAGGTCGAACTTTCGCCGATCTTCAATTTGTTTTTACTGGGAATGACTTCGCTGTCGGTGCTGCTGCTCATCTTATTAATGGCGGGCAACGTGAGCATCTATGCCACAAGTGCTGGCGCTTTTACGGGCGCCTTCATAGGACTGCAACTGGGGCTGGGAATTAATTTGTTATTCTTCATTTTCCTTTCACTCATCATTGGCGGGCTGGTAGGCTTTTCGCGGCTAAAACTGGAAACCCACCGCCCCGCCGAAGTTTATCTTGGCTATCTCCTGGGAGCAGGCGTTATGCTGGCGCATTACTTATTTTTGTAAACCTCAATAAATACAGAACGCCCTTCTAAGTTGGTGAGTTGTCGAACAATATGGCCAAATGTATCTCAATCGAAGCCATATCGGCCAAAATCTGTTACATTTGCTGCCCATCTATAAAACACAACTAATCGTACTATGAAAACTTTCAGATTTCTAATTGCTGCCTCGTTGCTTTTTGCTACGCCACTGTTCACTTCAGCCCAGGATATTCCT
>SABY01000153.1 GCA_009928785.1 Clostridia bacterium
CGCCAGGCGGGTGCGCAGCAGCACAAACATGCTGCTGATCATGGCTTCCATCAGCCAGCGGCTCACCGGAAATCCTTTGATGCGGTAGCCCCAGTCGGGGATGGCTTTGCCTGTCATGCGCCGGAAAGTGATACGGATAAAGCTGCCACGTTTTTTAAAATCGTAGCCGTGGCTGTGCATTTGTATGGCTTGCTCCTCCGTGATGGCGTTGGCCACAAGATGCCCTTCATGTATCATTTCGTCGATGATGGCCTGCCCCTGCGGCGTGCGGCTGATGATCATCGAAAAGCCGCGGCCACGCTCTTCATACACCGGTGCCCAGGCGTCGCCGCCGCTGACGTCAGTAAACTCGTTGGTGAAATCGGTGCAATACAGGCTGTTTTGTAGCACATGAAACGGGATCAGATAGTTGGCGTGAAACTTTTTGAGTTCTATAACACGTCCCGACTTCATCTCAATGCGCATATTGCCCGGCCATTCGCCATAGCGGAAATAGAGTTTTTTTATTTTGGTATAATCGTACTCCTTGTAAGTTTTTAAAAAACTGCGTATCGACGAGAAATAAAGCGTGTTACCATAAAACGGTCCGAAAATGTATTTGATATTTTTTACAGACGGGTCGCCGGCTTGTTGCATTTTGCGTATCGACTGTATCTGTGGCGGGATGCCCACATAAGCGAGCACGCCGTCGAAAGCAGCTATCTGCGGCAGCAATTCATTAACCGAGCTGATGGTGTATTTGCTTTGCGCTGCTTCGAGAATTTCGGCGCGGGTGGTGGCAATAAAAGGCTCGCTGAGCCACGGCTTGGAGTGCGACATGCGCAGCGTTACTGCGCCGTCGATGCGGTGGGTTTCGAGCAGATAAATAAGGATGGCCGAAATGATTCCGCCGCTGGCGCCGTTGCGGCGTACTTCTTCGTCGGTGCTATGGCCGATCATCAGCTCCCGGTATGGGCCAATATATTCGTGGAAGTGCGGCGCATCAGGATAAAAATGGTTGCGGTAAAACGGGAAGTTAAATTCTTTGCCCGGACAGGCAGTCCACGCGCGTGCCGCAGTGGCCTCGTCGATTTCAGCAATCTGTCGGGGCAGATAGCGTCCTTCGCGGTCGTCGAAAACGATGCTTCCGCCCGACAATCCCACGCAGGAGCCGCAGCGCGTGCAAAGCTCCGAGCGCATCACTTTATTTATTTTATCAATATTTTTGGCAGACATAAAATTGGCGTATTCCAAGTTCAGAAACAAACGTGTGCTGAAAGCGATCGATGATCTTCTCGCCCCATTGTTGCAGCCAGGCCGGCCCGACAGGTAACAACACGGTGCCACGATGCAGCAGCAATTTCCATCCTGCGGCGGCAAGCATCTGCTTCACCTCACGCGACGTCAAAAAACGGTGCGGTCCTTCACCATGGCCGCCAAACAAAGCCGTAAAAATACGGTAAGGAATTTCGCTGGTAGCCGGCGGGCAACTCAGCACCAGCCTGGCCGCCGGCGTCGAAACGCGGTACAGTTCGGTTAGAAAAGCAACAGGCTCCATCACATGTTCCAGTGTTTCCAGCGACACCACCCGGTCGAAAGTATTATCGTCAAAAGGAAGAATGCTGTAGGTAGAGATTTTTATCTGTTTGGCTTTCGGGCGAACCCGCGCTGCTTCACGCATCAGCCCGGACGAGATTTCGGCATTGGTAATCTCGGCATCGGGCATGGCAGCACGCAGATAATCATCCGCTTCGCAATCGCGGCTGGTGATGTTGAGAATTTTTAATCCCGCAGCCGGTGCCAGGTGCTTCACTGTTTCGCGAAAGCGCTGGTCGTGAGCCTCTTTTATCTTGTTGTTTTCGGCGATATAGATGGCGGCCACTTTGTCCCAGTGTGCCTCCACCTCGCGGTCGTGCCACTTTTGCCTGTACATTTTGCCGGTTTGTTGCGTCATCCCATTATCTTTTTGCGCGGTTGAGCATGGCTATCTGATCGGCGAGCAATCCGATAAAAAACATGATGATACCAAAGACGAGAATAACGATGGCACTGTTGGGGAAGCGCTCCGCGATAAAATAACCTACAATGCCCCAGGCCACACCCAACGCGGAGATGATAAGGCTTAATGGGAGAAATATTTTGAGCGGGTTGAAAAGCATGATGATGCGCAGCAGCAGTAGCATGGTTTTGGAGCCATCCTTTACCATTTTCACATTGCTCTTGCGTCCGATGCGCTCGGCAACGCTGATGGGAAAAGTAGCGATGGTGTAGCCTTCTTTAAGAAAAGCAAGCGTAGAAGTGGTGGAAAAAGAAAATCCATTGGGCATCAGGTGCAGCATCTCTTTTATTAATTCCCTGTCGAAACCCCTGAAGCCGGAGTTGTAGTCGGGGAGTTTTTGTTCTACCAGATATTCGCCTACCCTGCGGATGAGTTTCTTGCCAGCCTGGCGGCGTTTTACCTGATGTGAGTCGGTATCGCGTTCGCCGATCACCATGTCGTGGTCGGCCAGCAGGTCGATAAGTTGCCCGATGTATTTGGGATCGTGCTGCCCGTCGCTGTCGAGGATCACCACTTTTTCGCCGTGGGCTTTGCGAATACCCGTTTTGAGCGCGGCGCCGTAGCCTTTGTTTACATTATGATTGTAGAGCTTAACGGGATACTCCGCGATGATCTTCGCGGTGTCGTCCTGGCTGCCGTCGTTGATGTAGATAAGCTCGTACTTTTGGTGATAGCCCAGCTCCACGAAGCGCTCCAGCGCAAAGCGGATGGCGTCTTCTTCGTTGTAGGCCGGCACAATTACTGAAATAGAAGGAGTTTGCTGCATCGGATTGTTTTAAATCGCTGATGATTAAATAAAACTAAGCCGCCAAAAGTACGGCTTTTGAACTAATGAGGCCGCTCCGCCCTTCCTCCCGTTCTTAAAATAGTTTGTCGTTTCGAATGGGATCCCACAGGTAGGGGATGGCACGAGAAATCTATTGCTATCCAATTTTTTCAGTTTCAATCTTAAAAGATTCATACAATTTCGGAATCCAATTCCGAAATTGCATAAATTTGCAAAATGATAAAAAGAGAAGCCGAAACGGAATTACGTAAGTTGGCGGGTCAATTCAAGGCGGTGGCGGTAGTTGGTCCACGGCAATCAGGCAAAACTACTTTGGCTCGTTATGTATTTCCTGATAAGCCCTATGTAAATCTTGAGAACCCCGACACACGTCAATTTGCATCAGAAGACCCACGGGGATTTCTGGATCAGTTTCCTGACGGGGCGTTGCTGGATGAAGCTCAGCGAGTTCCTACTTTGTTTTCCTACCTGCAGCAGCGCCTGGATGAAGATCCGGTTCCGGGGAAATTTATAATAACTGGCTCTAATAATTTTTTACTTCAGGAGAGCATCACACAAAGCCTTGCCGGAAGGATTGCTTATCTTTATCTCCTTCCTTTTGCTGCTTCCGAATTACAAAATAAACTTACGGATGATGCCAATGCCTTTATTTTTAAAGGCGGCTATCCTCCCATTTATGATCAGCCGGTAGAGGTAGGCAAGTGGTATTCCAATTATATCAAAACCTATGTGGAGCGCGACGTGCGTCAGATAAAAAACCTAACCAACCTTGCCACCTTCGAAAGATTTATAAAACTGTGTGCTGGTCGCACCGCCCAATTGCTCAACATGAACAATTTGGCAATAGAAACCGGTGTAGATCAAAAAACCATTCAGTCGTGGCTTGGCGTACTCGAAAGCAGCTTTATCATATTCAGATTGCAGCCACACCACATCAATTTTAATAAACGGGTTGTAAAGATGCCCAAGTTATACTTTTATGATACTGGACTGTTGTGTTCGTTACTTGGAATTCAAAGTAAGGAGCAGCTCCTCTATTATCCACTGGCAGGTAGTATTTTTGAAAATATGATCCTTACAGAAATGGTTAAATATCAACAAAACCATCAGCTAAACGCAAAGCTGTATTTTTGGAGAGACAGTGCAGGGCACGAAGTAGATGTGATCATTGATAATGGTACAAATTTATTTCCTGTAGAAATAAAATCTGGCAAAACCATTACTTCCGAATACTTTAAAGCGCTGGAATATTGGAAAAAAATAAGTGGTACAAAGCAGGGCGCTGTGGTGTTTGCCGGCGATAAGTCACAAAATCGCAGCAATGGCATTACAATTCTACCCTGGAATAATACTGATGTATTGTGGCAGCTATGCACTGATTCATTACCTAAGTGAGGGAAAAATGAAACGGGTGCCGTTAACCCATATCACCCACTAAACCAGAATTCGCATCATTCGCGATAATTCGCGGACAATGGGTTTTTTATGCGATTACGCGTGAACCAAACTATTTTGCCGGAAACCGCTTTAGCTTCAGACACTCATTTGTTTTGACAACAATTGTTGTATCTCACCATGAAGGGTTAGCGCCATTTTACGCTACTTTTGCCGGCATAATTTTATTAAAATTTATACCGACCATGGCAGTACATTTTATCAGCACCAAACTGTTGAATTTCGAGGACATCGAAACCATAACCCGCAAAAAGTTTACCCTGGAGCTTTCAGAAGAAGCGCGCGAAAAAATCGTTCGCTGTCGCACCTATCTCGACAAAAAGATGGCCAACAGCGACGAGCCGGTGTATGGTATCAATACCGGTTTTGGCGCCCTGCACGATGTTACCATTCCCAAAGACGATCTGAGCCAGTTGCAGGAAAACCTGGTGATGTCGCATGCCTGCGGAATGGGCGACGAGGTGCCGCGCGAAATTGTGAAGCTGATGCTGCTGCTCAAGGTACACGCGCTGTCGTACGGCCATTCGGGCGTGCAATTGGAAACGGTGCAGCGCCTCATCGACTTTTTCAACAACGACGTGCAACCTGTGGTTTATCAGTTGGGATCGTTGGGAGCTTCGGGCGACCTGGCACCGCTGGCACACATGTCGTTGCCACTTATCGGCAAAGGCGAAGTGTATTATCGTGGCGAAAAAATGCCTGCCCGCCGCATGATTCAGCTTATGGGCTGGGAGCCTATCACGCTGCAAAGCAAAGAAGGGCTGGCACTGCTCAACGGTACCCAGTTTATGGGCGCCTACGGCATCTGGCTTTGTCTGCGCATCTTTAGGCTTTCCAGGCTGGCCGATATCATCGCCGCGCTTTCTCTCGACGCCTTCGACGGACGCATCGAGCCATTCCACGACCTCATCCAGCAAATACGCCACCACCGCGGGCAAATAAAAACCGCCAGCCGCATTCGCCAGATACTCGAAGGCAGCGAACTTATCAACCGCAAAAAAGAACATGTGCAAGATCCATACTCTTTCCGCTGCATCCCACAGGTGCATGGTGCCAGCAAGGATTCGATAGATTATGTGGCCTATGTTTTCAGGATGGAAATAAATGCCGTTACCGACAATCCTACCATTTTCCCCGACGAAGACCTGATCATCTCTGCCGGCAACTTCCACGGCCAGCCGCTGGCGCTGGCGCTCGACAACCTCTGCATCGCCATGGCCGAGCTGGGCAGCATCTCCGAGCGGCGCACCTACCAGCTCCTCGACGGCAAGCGCAACCTGCCTCATTTTCTCGTTGCCAACCCGGGATTGAACTCCGGTTTTATGATCCCGCAATATACGGCCGCTTCCATCGTAAACCAAAACAAACAGTTGTGCACTCCCGCGTCTGTCGATACCATCGAGTCGTCGCAGGGGCAGGAAGACCATGTGAGCATGGGTGCCAATGCCGCCACCAAAGCTTATCGTGTGCTGGAGAATCTGGAACGCATCCTGGCCATCGAGCTTTTCAACGCGGCACAGGCACTCGAATTCCGCCGTCCTGCCAAGACTTCACCCTACCTCGAAAAACTGGTAGCCGACTACCGCAAGCAGGTCAAGTTTATTAAAAACGACAAGGTAATGTACGAAGACCTCAACGCCACGGTACGTTTCCTGCGCATGCTCGATTTTGAAATCCCCGGCGAGGATGTGAGCAAGTATGTGCTTTAGGTTCAACAAAATCCGCTGGCTCATACCAAAAAAAGCCTGACAGATTTACTTTCATCAAAATCTGTCAGGTTTTTTTTATAATCCTGCGTCGCGTAGCAATGGCTTTTTACTCCACCACAAACTTTACTTTCCCGCAGGCGCCGCCGTTGCTGTACATTACGGCAACATATATGCCCGCACTCCAGCCGGAAACATCGAGTTTGGTTTCTTGCTGCCCTTTGTAAATCTTCTGGCTGTGCAACTGGCGGCCAAAGCTATCGTAGCAGCGTAACTGCATGTTTTGGTGGTGTTGGGTATTTTCAAACTCCAGGGTGAGCCTGCCATCTTTTACAGGGTTGGGATGCACCTTTATGGGGATGTGGCGGATGCTTTCGTAGTATTCCTCCGGGCCGGGCAGCTCCTCGATATCTGTTACCACCAGGCATTCCGTTAAATCTATAATGCCCGATTCTATCTGATGCGGACACAGGCTGTCGTAAACACGCAGGGTGGTGTCGTATGGTGCCGATTGGAGGTGTTCGTCATTTTTGTAAAGATAAATATCCAAATCATTGCCCGTTTTAATATTAGTACCAATCAAATATTCGTTGTCTGTGGTTTTTATAATTGTAGGCTTGTTCTGTGTATTTGGGAGTGATTTGATTTTATAAATATTTCCTGCAGTATCAATAACAAGTTCTCCTACCGGATTAACATATAAATCCTCTCCAAAAGGAGCTGCTGCAAGAAATAATGAATCATCGATACGGACTATGTCATGAATAAAATTATTGTTGATGTTTGGGCCAATTTGCTCATTCAATATCTGGTTATAGCCGATTTCTGTACCATCGATGCCGACAAACGATAAAATTGTAATGTCACGACTGCTGTAATACCGTCTTAATCCTACACCCATAATAACTGAGTCGTTAATTGGTATGCAGTTATAGGCTTTTCCCCATATCGAATCGAGCGCGTAGAATGGTACCATAAATTTTTCCTTAAACGTTCTGGTGATGCCAATAAATAGCTGACGTTGATAAACATGATCCGGATCATCAGGATAAGGCCAATAAACATATCCGGTAATATAGTATTCATCGTTATGGTCTAATAGGTTTAGTGCTGTTGGATTGGTAATGAGCGGATAATCTATTTTTTTTGCATAAGCATTCTTCCAAAGTTCATTGCCATCCAAATCAAAAGCTGCCAGATATATTTGATCACCTGTATCCCCACTTGAGAAATCTAACAAGGTAATGAGCTGATTGTTTTTATTGATGACCAAATCCATTACTCCTCCCGAAAATCCATGCCTAACATATTTGCACCATACTTGCTCGCCACAAGAATTAAATTTCATCACAAACGGCAATGATTTATTGTAAGCAAAGAAACCTCCGGCATAAAAATTCCCTAATGAATCCTCAGCAATGGTAGTAAAACTAAACTGGCCATCAAGATGGTCAAAAATTTTTTCATAAAGCAAATTGCCATTCTTATCAGTTTTCAGTACTGTGCCGCCACCATTTGAATTCCCTTTCCAGGTAAGGACTTTATAGCCTTGGTCGTAGCATTCAGCCATGGCATTAAAATATTCTTTAGTGTGAGAATCTCCGATTCTTATTTCCCATCTGTAATTTTGCGCTGTCAGTGGTACAAGTAAGATCAAACCGAATAAAAGAAGTATATACTTTTTCATTGTGGATATATTTTATAAACCCACCGGATTGTTGATCCGGTGGGTTAGGTTTTAAGAATTATTGAATAATGGTAAATTTGGTGCTTTCGGTGGTTTTGCCGTTGATAGCCAGGCTTACTACATAAGTGCCTGCATTCCACCCACGGGTAATAACCGTGATGGTATTCTCAGCCTGGGTCATTGGCACTTCCCTGATCAGCTCACCCTTCAGATTTCTTATCTCCAGCGTGCGTTTGCTGCTTTGCTCGTCAGCCGCGTATTTGATCATCACATAGTCTTTGGCCGGATTGGGATAGACTTCCAATACCGAAGGTGCTGTAGAAGAGAGTACATTTCTGTATTGTACTTCGGCGCTTGTGGACTTGAATAAATCAGGAATTTGGATAGGCTCGTCATATTCGGTTTGGTGGAGCATTACCAGCACATTGCGCGCATACGTGGCTGCCGGCGCCGTAGCCTGTTGCAGGGCT